>JAQWKM010000169.1 GCA_029247845.1 Paracoccaceae bacterium
GTCGTTGTCATATAGGACAAAGGGACGTTCATCATCGGTGATCACTCGGATTTCGCGGCGGTCATCGTCATCGTGCAGATCCGCTCCACCAAGGACAAAATGCCTAAGCACGCCACCAAATGCCAACTCCAAATTTTCGCGCGTAAAGGTGGTCTCTGTCGGGCCACAGGCAATAACTGTTTCCTTGATCAGTATGGTACGATCGCAGAATTCGGGCACCGAACCCAGATTATGCGTTGAAACTAGCATCACCCGTCCTTCATCGCGCATCTCTCGCAGTAATTGGATGATTGAATTTTCGGTCTGGACATCCACACCAGTGAAGGGCTCGTCTAGCAAAATAATCTTTCCGTCTTGGGCCAAAGCGCGTGCAAGGAAAACCCGCTTACGCTGACCGCCGGACAATTCTCCGATTTGTCGTTCGCGGAATTCCGACATGTTGACCCGTGTCAGTGCAATCTCAACTGCTTTATGATCGGCAAGTTTCGGACGGCGTAGGAATCCCATATGTCCATAGCGCCCCATCATAACAACGTCTTCGACCAAAACTGGAAAGCTCCAATCAACCTCTTCGGCTTGGGGCACATAGGCAACAATATTTTGCTTCAAAGCGGCTTTTACCGAGTATCCTTGGATCGTAATTTGCCCTTTTGCAGCAGGTACAAAACCCATTAACGCCTTAAACAGAGTCGACTTTCCAGCGCCGTTCACGCCGACAAGAGCTGTAATTGTGCCCGTTGGAATCTGGAAACTTGCATCGCGTAATGCCGTGTTTCCGTTCCTGTAGGTAACGGTGAGATGTTTGGCTGCAATGCCAGTATCTTGTGATTGTACCATGTGAGGTTTCTATGGTCCCATTATTTTAAAAACGCGGCCCTCTAGCTCGAACCGCTTATTTCGTCAATGCAGAGGCAATCGTTTCGCTAGTGACACGCAGAAGGTCCAGATACGTCGGCACAGCACCGTCAGCCTTTGTTAGGCTATCCACGTAGAGCATTCCACCATAAGCGCTACCTGTTTCGCGGGCGACTTGTTTGGCAGGGGCCTGAGACACGGTGCTCTCACAGAAAACAGCAGAAATATCATTCTCGCGAACCCCGTCAATAACTTTGCGGACTTGCTGCGGCGTTCCTTGGGCGTCAGCGTTGATTGGCCAGAGGTAAAGCTCTTTCATTTCAAAATCCCGGATCAAGTAGCTAAAGGCTCCTTCGCATGACACGAGCCATCGCTGGTCTTGGGGCACGCTAAGTATTACTTCTTTAAGCGGTGCGATAGTATTGGTGATTTTAACTTTATAGGCTGCCGCATTCGTCTGGTAGGTTTGTGCATTTTCGGGGTCATAGCGCATAAATGCATCGCGAATATTATCAATATAAATAAGTGCACTCGTTAAGCTCATCCATGCATGTGGATTTGGTTTTCCCTCATATTCTCCTTCGGTGATGCCCATTGGTATGATGCCATCGCTCAAAGTTACACTGGGAACCTCAGACAGGTTCGAGAAAAACTGCTCAAACCATAATTCAAGGTTTAATCCGTTCCAAAATATCAGGTCAGCATCCTGAGCGCGGACAATGTCGCGCGGGGTTGGTTGATAACCATGGATTTCCGCACCGGCCTTTGTGATAGATTCCACGATGGCTGCCTCGCCGGCTACATTGCGTGCCATATCAGCGATTACCGTAAAGGTCGTAACGGCTTTGAATTTTTCTACAGCCTGAACAGAAGCTGCCGTCAGCATTACAAAAATGCCTACAGTGACACCAAAGACATATTTTAGACCGGAATTTTTGAGCATTAAGAATGATCCTTCGATAATAAATTGCGCGTAGTTGTAGTTATGCGAATCGTTCTCAAGTGTCAATGCAATTGATAATTATTCGCATTTAAAGGGATTTGCAACTTGGAAAATTTAATTATGTTTTTACTAATATTTTTACGTTAGAATCTGGGTAAATTATGAGGAGGCATCGTAAGGGGACTTCTAATATCAAGTGCGAGAAGGAGGTCCTTGCTTTAATAATATTTAGTTGCCCAGAAATTTTGCAAAATTTTTAGAAATATAGTTCTAAGAATAATATGTAAAGTTTGGACTTGTACAAGCTAAGGTAATAATTCAACTTGTAAAATCAATAGACCTATCTGGACGAGGCACAAAATGGCAGATGATCAAATTGTACGCAAAATTGCAGTAATTTTTGTGACAGATGTGGTGGGCTTTAGTAAGCTCATGGAAAAAAATGAGGATGCTACGTTAAAGAGCCTACGATCTTGCCGTGATATTATGGATACTCTTTTTCTAGAGCATGGAGGCCGAATATTTAATACTGCCGGTGACTCTGTATTAGCTGAATTCCAAAGTGCTGTTTCGTCTGTTTTATGTGCAACGGAATTCCAAAAACTCATTAAGCAACGTAATGCGTCCGTTGATGAGAGCTCTCAAATGCATTTCCGCATCGGTATAAACATGGGTGATGTCATTGTTGAGGGTACAAATCTTTATGGGGATGGTGTCAATGTTGCGGCGAGGCTTGAGGCACTTAGCCAATCTGGCGGTGTATCTTTATCGAAATCGATCCATGACTTTGTTAGTCAAAAAGTTGAGCTAAGCTTTGCAGATTTGGGAAATCAGAAAGTCAAAAATACGATCGTACATGCCTTTGATGTGTCTATCGAGGGTATTGAAACTCGGATTCTAGAAGATGATAAAGACGCTGAAGATAAACTCAGCAAACCTCCAACTATTGCAGTTTTGCCTTTTAAGAACATGAGCAATGACGAAGAACAAGAATACTTTGCCGATGGCGTGACAGAGGACATAATTGGTAATCTTTCATCTTGGAAATCGTTTCCCGTAATTTCAAGAAATTCAAGCTTTAGCTTTAAAGGAAAGGAACTACAAACGGCGGAAATTGGCAAACAGCTGGGTGCTGATTATGCAGTGCAAGGCAGTATCCGCAAAGGTGGCAACAAAGTCCGAATTTCTGCCAGTCTGGTCGATATTAAAGATGATCAAGAAATCTGGACCAAGCGTTGGGATCGTGCTCTTGATGACATTTTTGAAGTTCAAGATGAAGTATCCCAAGAAGTTGCAGCCCTCATATTGCCTGCGCTTAAGGGAAAAGAGCATGAGCGCATTAAAACTAAATCTCCAAAATCTTTTTCGGCATGGGATAATTATTTACAAGCGCTAGCAGTCTTTAATCAAAATGATGAATTTGAGGCTGCGACGGTTGCCCATCAAGAGGTTATGAGGCTTTGTGATGCGGCTATCGCAAGTGATCCTCAGCTCTGTGATGCCTTTGTGTTAAAAACAAGAAGTATTTATGGCAGACTATTTGATACTCAGTACAAAGACGAACGAGTGGATAATGAAGCTCTGTTCCATGAATTTTCATCTAAAGCCTATTCTGTCGATCCAAACAATCCAGAGGCTGCAACTGCATATAGTCGCTCTTTTAATATCAAGAAAGATTATCCGCAGCGTATCAAATATGCCAAGCAAGCATTAAAATTGAACCCTAGTCATGCTGGTTCAAACTTTGATTATGGCTTAGCTATTTGTAATGACGAGAATTTCACTGAGGCTGAGTCGCATATTCAAAAAGCAATTGAGTTAGATCCGATTAGAAGGCAATCTTACGAGGGTTTCTTTCCAATATTGTATTTGGCAATGAGGAATTCTGAAAAGGCGCTTGAGTGGAGCAATATTATAGCTGATCGGGGTCATCATAGTCGTTACGATGGATTTC
Organism: Paracoccaceae bacterium; assembly: GCA_029247845.1. Taxonomy (GTDB): domain Bacteria; phylum Pseudomonadota; class Alphaproteobacteria; order Rhodobacterales; family Rhodobacteraceae; genus LFER01. The sequence continues at coordinate 3,753 of JAQWKM010000169.1, forward strand.
GCGCAGCGATTTTCGTACATAGAGGTGATACTGAAACGGCCCAAACATTTTTAAAGAAGTTTAGAGACCAACGGCCTGAAATTAATTCTATGGAAGATTATAAGAAAGTCGCTCCCGGGATCGCTATGGATTATCTAACGGAAGGCTTGAGCCCAATCTGGGAGTAATGTCCGGTTAGTGGGTAAAGATTCTCTCTAATTTAGGTCTGCAGCCTAATCTGTATCCTCTTTATTAGGGTGATCAATAGTCCAGATCGCCCAACCTGAATGTGCAATTGAAGCAAGGGCAAAGCCTGCCCCGATTAACACCATATCCCAAAAACCCGGTCCGATTATTTCTGTGCAAAATATAGCAACGCCAACAAACAGTAAAACGCCCAAAGACATGTAAATGCGAAACTTATACTCGCTGCGCTTTTTATGATCAAAGGCTGGCATATCTTGTTCCTCAGCTTTTTGGTTAAGGCAATTAAGCATGATAAAGAAGTCTAGATCAAGATCAGTCCTGAAAGCAGTCTAATAATTGGAACAAAATTATGGGAGACGTGAAACGTTGTATTGAAATCCTGACGGCATGCTTTATCTCGTCGCACGACCCAAGATAACAGGTATCATGATGGAATTTTACCCCTCCCGAACCACGGCGCTAGAGCGGTTGGCCGCATTTGTACCTTCTGCGGGTGCGTACTATACTAAAATGCGAAATTTTGACCATGGTTCTGGAAGCCACAGTGATGTGTCTCACCTGTCACCCTATATTCGTCGTCGTATTCTCACTGAGGAAGACGTGATCAGAGCGACTCTGGGACGTCATTCGATCCAAGCCTCTGAAAAGTTTATTCAAGAAGTTTTTTGGCGAACTTATTGGAAAGGCTGGCTGGAAATGCGCCCCTCCGTTTGGACGACATATCAGAATGATCTGGGGCAATTGTCCAACCAACTTGCCACTCAATCTGGCTTCCGGCAGCGCTGGGAAGAAGCCTGCCTTGGACGAACGGGGATAGATTGTTTTGATGCTTGGGCGATTGAGCTAGCACAAACTGGATATCTACACAATCACGCAAGGATGTGGTTCGCTTCGATTTGGATATTTACGCTGCGTTTGCCTTGGCAATTGGGAGCTGATTTTTTCCTACGCCATCTTTTGGACGGAGATCCGGCGCCAAACACGCTGAGTTGGCGCTGGGTCGCGGGTCTACAGACAGTTGGTAAGACATATTTGGCGCGAGCCTCAAATATTACTAAATACACAGATGGTCGTTTTTTTCCCAAGGGGTTGGCGAAGGTGGCCATTCCGCTTACTGAGGAAGTATCCCACTCGAAGCTTTTACCCGTTAGCGAAACCCGTCATGATCAGGCGGCACATAGTTTGCTTGTTTTGCACGATGAAGATTCTCATCTGGGACCGATTACAAATGAATTTAAGACGACTTTAGGCGCCGTTCGTATCTCCACAGGGGCCCACATTTCACCGTTTGCAACCTCAGAAAAAGTCGTACAATTTGTCGACGATCTGATGCAAGAGCAAGATGGACGTTGGTCTGAGCGGCTTGGGTCAATAAAGCCAGTGATGACAGTGGATGATATCGTGAAAGAAGCTCTGAAACTTGGCGCGAAACAGATTGTCAGTCCTTATGCTGCTGTCGGCCCGGCACAGGCCATGCTGCAAAACCTGCAAGAGGCTGCAGCCTCTTATGACATTTCCATTGTGCGCTATCTGAACGCCTACGATCTCATGTGCTGGCCGCATGCAACGCACGGGTTTTTTCGTTTCAAAGAGCATATTCCAAAGTTTGTCCAAGCTCTTGGGCTTAAAGCATAAGAGCAGTCAAAATTGCAGATTTAAAGTGATATTTTTAAAATATAAAATTCCAATAAGTACATAAAAAAAGCCGCTCCATTCCAAGACCATCAACTTTTGATTGAATAATGCCATAGCTAATAAAGCTACAAATAGGGGTTATACAGACGTGAGGAAAGACGCTCTGGTGACACCGATAGGTCGCGCACCTTAAAAAATAGGTAGTAGCCCAAAACATAAAACAACCCGTTACAAAAGATGGCACCCCAACCTATTGCAGTGTTTGGAAAGATTATATCTAGCTTGATCGGTAGAAGCAAAAGGCTCAGTAGACATATAAGCCCCTATAAGTTGGTATGAAAGTTTGTCGTTCCTTAGCCAATCAGATTAGTTAGACCGCTTGAAATAATGGTAAAGACTACCGTACAAAACAGCGCAAGACACCTCATTAAAAGTCCGAAAAGGTTTCTCTTAAACTCCTGATCAGAACCCAATAAAGCCAAGCCAAATAGGACAATGCACAAACATATTCATTGTATCGGGCTCAAGAATTCCTTCCGCTGAAATGATAGAAGAAGGTAAGAACAGCCGGGTATAGCGAGAGCATTAAAATCGCGATGTCTATATCCACAAACTTAACTGAATTATAAAGCGCAGCTATAATTCCCAGAGCAAAAACCCCAGAAATAAAACTGGGAGCACCAAGGAACGCGGTAAGCTGAATTTTTCGCCAGTTGAGAATAGGAATAGGCTTAGCAAAATAAGCCCTATCAAAAGGCGTGCTAGTAATAAGGCGGTCACTGTTGTTTCATAATTAAACGCAAGTTTTTTCGAGGTGGGTAAAAATGCAATGCTCACAGAGCTAACAAGCATGATGACAACGCTGCTGGCCTCGCTTTTTTTAGCTTGGTTCTGTTCATGATGAAGAAGCTCAAATGTACTTTGCGATTTTCCCAATTATAAAATTATGTATGAAAAAAGCTGAATTTCGGATGTTATTGTTGGTCTTATTTCTTCAAATTTTCAGTCATTTGGATATTTTTACTAGACAGATCTATTTCAAAAATAAATAAGCGCACTATGTCCCAAATTGGGTTGAGCTTTGGAGGTATAATGAAAATTAAAAGAGTTTTAATGGGAATTTTCGTTGGGCTTGGGGTCGCCTTGACCCACACACATGCCTTTGCCAATAGTCAAAAGCTACTCGATGATTTGGAAAAATCCCCGAGTGTTCAAGCAGCGAAACCAATTGTTGATGCCTTGTGGACAGAGTGGACGAATGCGCATCGATCAGAGAATGAGCAAACTCTTATGGAAAACGGTATGGAGGCCATGGGGCAGGGACGTCTTCAAGATGCAGAAAATATCTTTGGCGATCTCATTAAAGAAAGTCCCGAATTTGTGGAGGCGTGGAACAAACGTGCGACAGTGCGGTTCATGCTCTGGAAATTTGAAGAAAGCCGTGACGATGTTTTTGAAGTGCTGATCCGGGAACCCCGTCATTTTGGGGCATTGTCGGGTCTCGGGCTGATTTACCTGCGACTGGGTGAGATAGACAATGCTATGGAGGCCTATAAAAGTTTGCAGAGTGTTTTTCCTGCAAGCCCCGAGGTCGAACATTATATCCCAATGCTGAGAAAAAAACTTGGTTTGACGGATTTGTAATCTTATATCCTAAAATCCAGCCGAACTTTGATGGACAGTTTGAAAACGCCCGATAGTGTTTTTTATGTGGTCAAAAAAAAGAGGGTTTTGCGTCGATAAAGCGAAATGCGAGACGCTTGCCAGTTTGACGGCTAATGACAATTGACTAATTTTGGGATGACCGAATGACTGACCATATCAAACTTTTTGAGCTCCTAAAAATGCGCAGTGTAACGCTCCCAAATCGGATCGCTATCTCCCCTATGTGTCAATATAGTGCGCACGATGGATATCTTGGTACCTGGCGCTTCGTTCATCTGGGGCGGTTTGTGACCGGTGGAGCAGGTTTGATCTTCACCGAAGCGACTGCAGTCCAAAAATCTGGTCGCATCACGCATGGATGTCTTGGGCTCTGGTGCGACAGCCAAATAGCTGGCCATGCCCATATCACGTCTTTCGCCATTCAAAATGGTGCTGTCCCCGCGTTACAATTGGGGCACGCAGGCCGTAAATCGGGTATGCAGCGCCCTTGGTTTGGAAATTCGTTTCTCAATGAAGATGACTTTACGCGCGGGGATATGCCTTGGCAAAGCGTTGGGCCATCTGCTTTGCCAGTTGATCAAGGCTGGCCAGTGCCGCAAGAAATGAACCACGCAGGGATCGAGGCTTTTGTCGACGATTTCGTGGCTGCGGCAAAACGTGCGCTGCAGGCTGGTTACAAAGTGCTCGAAATTCATGGTGCCCACGGATATTTACTGCATAGTTTCCTGTCTCCACTCTCGAACCAACGCAAAGACGATTATGGTGGTAGTTTAGAGAATCGGATGCGCTTGGCGTCGGATGTTGCAACGCGGGTACGTGCGGTCTGGC
>JAQWKM010000172.1 GCA_029247845.1 Paracoccaceae bacterium
TACAGCTGCACAAAAAACTGGAGAGGCCAAAGATGGACTGTTGGCTATTGAAGGAAAGTCATGGTTTGCCCCAAACCATCCTTACAGGCGTGCCCTAGAACAGACGCGCCGAATACATGGCCCAGATGCATATCCAGGCTCACCCACACTAGCGTGTAGCCTTTTACGCCCAACGGACAGCCTGCATTTGGCCGAACTGCATCCTCAGGAAAGCACTGCATTGAGAAAAGAAATGCGACATCGGGCCAATGTTTACATGCAGGATGGATTTGCTCTGGCCAAATCAATCTGTCCTCCGACCCCGCGCCGCGGTGTTATATTGATTGATCCGAGCTATGAATTGAAAGCCGATTATCAAACAATCCTAGGGTTTATGAAACATATTACACGCGTCTGGAACATTGGCATTCAGGTCTTGTGGTATCCAATTCTGCAAAAACGGTTGCACTTGGAAATGCTCAGCCACCTCGATGCGGCGTTCGCCATGGGTGTCAAGCACGAAGTATCGTTTCCACCTGCAAAAAAAAATCATGGTATGACGGGATCAGGACTTTTTATAATAAATCCACCGTTTGGCTTGCAGGATGAACTTTTACGCCTATCCTCTCTTTATAGACAGTTATAAGTCACTGAGAATACAGGATTACAAAAGCGTATTGGACAAGGCATCTGGACGTAAATTATCCAATCGCCTATGAAGACTGTAAGGCCGCAAATGCGGAGGCATTTTCCAAGTTCAACGGCTGTTTTATTATTCGCAGCGGTCAAAAAACGATTAAGAAAGGCACCTCAAAAAGCTGCACTACAGTGATCAAATTTCAGAATTATTAAACGGCATTTGCATTTTATGGGAGCCCCGAATAACAAAGAGCTTTTGCCATGCGTAAAGACATATCACGTAGAGATCCAATCATTGTCGAAGGGACTAATAGTTAATAATGTTTGCTAATCTTTTAAAAACACTGCTCGGACCTGAACCCAAAGACCTCACTCCGAGCGATGCACGACTTGCGATTGCCGCACTTCTGGTTCGGGTGGCGCGCTCGGATAATGATTATGCGGCGGCAGAAATTGAAAAAATTGATCGTGTACTTGCAACGCGATATGATTTGGCCCCTGCGCAAAGTGTCGAACTGAGAAAACAGGGTGAAGAACTGGAAAAAGAGGCTCCTGACACGGTTCGCTTTACCCGGGCAATCAAGAATGCTGTTCTCTACGCAGATCGATTGAGCGTTATAGAGGCGCTTTGGCAAATCGCCCTCGCCGACGGAGAGCGCGATTTCCAAGAAGATGCGCTGTTGCGTCTTGCGGCAAATCTCCTGGGAGTTTCGGATGTTGAAAGCGCATCGGCGCGCAGACGCATAGCCGCATCTTGATTGCAGCTCTTCCGTTGTATGACAGGCCCAAAGTATCAGACGCCACTAACGGCCTTTGGTAAGAGATCCAAAAATCCGTTTGCTATGGGCCAAAGACCCTCACGCGGCGCCCAGACGTATTGTCTCTTTGGCAGCATCCCAACCTCTTGCTTGCCTAGACCTGTGGACTTCCGTTTCGCCAAATTTTGCATGACAAGGTTCACTATGCTGCGACTCCAGACTACGGAATTGAGGGCTGCCCGCCTAGGTATTACAAAAGCATTTTTGCTTCAGGCAAAGAGCAAAGTCTTGGTAGTTCTGCGCGCGGTATATTTGCCTTTAATGATGCTCATTCGCAATTAGGCTGGGCTGGTCCGATAGATGCCCGTGAAAAACTGGTACTTACCCCAAAAAGGTTTTTAAAAACCGGCAGCCATTTAAACTCAGCCAAGGCTATGTCGCAAGCACATGCTGATTCCGCTGCTCTAGATACACATAGCTGGAGTATCACCCTACAGTATAATGTTTTTGCAAAACGCCTTGTCATGATTGGTCAAACCGATCCTATTTCGGATCTACCGGATATTTTTTCAAAAAAGCATAGCCCAAATCTTGTGTTTGACACCTGTATTGTAGGCCTTAAGCACCTGCAAAAACACCTCAAACACAAACTTGGATTACATGGCTTTGTTCGTTTAGCCAAAAACAATTATATTAATGTGCCCAATCCTATCGCGACCGCCAATTTAACCTGAACAAATATCCTTAATTCGTTTAAGATAAAATTTCCACAATAGTTTTAATTGCAAAAATGCTTGCGCCAGTTTTAAAAAATACAATCCGCCAAGTCTTCTATGGACAAAAGAAAACGAGGCTGAAATGATTTGATCAAATTATTTGAGGTTTGAATGGAGCTGCAGGAATTTTCTACGTTTAGGGTTGCGGCTTGTGATCTTAACGGGCTGATGCGCGGAAAACGCCTGCGGGCACTCGATCAAGAAAAACTTGCAAACGACCAAATTAGAATGCCACTTTCCGCTTTAAATGTGGACCTTTGGGGATGCGATATTGACGACAGCCCGCTGGTTTTTGAAAGTGGTGATGCCGATGGGTTTTTACGGCCCACAGAACGCGGTCCGCTGCCAATGCCATGGCTTACACAAAAAAGTGCGCTTGTTCCGATGTGGATGTTTAGCGAGGACGGAACCCCATTTGCAGGTGATCCCCGCCATGCTCTGGCCCAAGTACTGGATCGCTATGCCAAGCGCGGCTGGCAAGTTATGGCGGCTACTGAGCTTGAATTTTATCTGGTGGATGATAGCGGATCCTCCCTTTTACCAGCAATAAATCCAATAAATAAGCGCAGATTGAACGCATCAGACACTTTATCTTTGCAACAATTGGACGATTTTGATGCGTTTTTTTCAAATCTATACCAATCTTGCGATGCGCTAGGGATTGCGGCGCAGGCGGCAACCTCGGAATGTGGAGTCGGCCAATTTGAAATCAGTATTTCACATTGCGACGCCATGCGAATGGCAGATGATACATGGCTCTTTAAAACCCTTGCAAGAGGGCTAGCACGTAAGTATAATATGGCAGCGACATTTATGGCCAAACCGTTTATGCACGATGCCGGCAATGGGCTGCATATTCATTTCTCAGTTCTTGACGAAGATGGACGTAATATTTTCGATGATGGGAGCAATAGCGGATCAGAGCTTTTGCGCCATGCCATTGCCGGTTGTCTAAGCTCTATGCAAGCATCGACGCTTGTCTTTGCACCTTATGAAAACAGCTATCTGCGCCTAATCTCCGGTGCGCATGCCCCAACCAGCGTATGTTGGGCTTATGAAAACCGGACTGCTGCAATCCGAATTCCTGCCGGCAATCCGAACGCACGGCGTATTGAACACCGCGTCGCAGGCGGTGACATAAATCCATATCTAATGATGAGTCTCATACTGGGCGCCGCTATGGTGGGGATAGAAGACGAAATGATCCCTCCAGAACCAATAAGCGGCAATGCTTATGACCAGACGTTTGATCAGCTGGCGCCCGACTTAGCGGCAGCGATTTCCAGTTTTGAAAACGATCCTATTATTGCGCGTATTTTGCCCGGTCCATTGATTGAAAATTTCAGCCTTACCAAACGGCAGGAAGCAACAGCCTTTGGGTCGATATCTGCCGACGAACACTGGAAAACATCTCTTGAGAAGGTCTGAAATAATGCAGATTAAGCAATGAGAATAGGTATATTACAGGCGGGACATGGCCCGGATGTTTTGATTGAGCAGACTGGCGATTACGATGTCTTGTTTGAAAAATTCCTAGGCGGGCACGGCTTTGATTTTGATATTTACAGCGTCGTTGATATGGAATTCCCAGCTTTTGCTAAAGATGCGGATGGTTGGTTGATCACCGGCTCAAAGCACGGCTGCTATGACAACCTGCCTTTTATTGCCCCTTTGGAAAATCTAATCTGCGATATATGGGCTCAATCCCTCCCCTTGGTAGGGATCTGTTTTGGTCATCAAATCATTGCACAGGCGCTTGGTGGTAAAGTTGAAAAATTCAAAGACGGTTGGTCAGTTGGACTAACTGAATATGATTTTGACGGCGAAAAAGTCTCTTTGAACGCTTGGCATCAGGATCAAGTTACGCGTTTACCCGACGAGGCCACTGTTGAAGGATCAAGTGGTTTTTGCAAAAATGCTTTTTTATCCTATGGGGATAAAGTGTTTACGCTTCAGGCTCATCCTGAATTTGACAATACATTTGTCAAAGGTCTTATTGAACATCGCGGTCCAGGGCTAGTGCCACCAGAGCTTTTGGATCAGGCGCGGAAGAACCTTGTACAAGACAATGCCAATTCTGTTATCAAAAGAAAAATCGCGACCCTTTTTCAATCTTTCAAGGTGGACTCATGATACAATGGCCTAACCTCTACAAAAAGCTTCCAAAAGCGGCAACAGACTATCTTGAAGGAAAAAAACTAGACGAAGTAGAATGCGTTTTGGCCGACCTTCCCGGGATCGCGCGCGGAAAAGCGGTGCCAGCAGCCAAATTTGCCAAGCAAAATTCGTTTTATCTCCCCGAATCGATTTTTTTTCAGACCATTACAGGCGATTGGAGCGCCTCTGATTACGAGCGCAACTTTATCGAGCGTGATATGACACTCGTGCCTGATTATTCCACAGCCACGGCAGCTCCATGGACAGGGGATTGGACTTTACAGGTCATTCATGACGCTTATGACCGCAAAGGCGAACCCATTCCATATGCCCCAAGGAACGTCCTTAAACGCGTTGTTAAGCTTTATAAAGATATGGGGCTAGAGCCAGTTGTTGCGCCCGAAATGGAATTTTTTCTCGTTGCCCGTAACGTCGATCCGGCACAGTCAATCCAGCCGATGATGGGACGGACCGGACGGCCCGCAGCAGCGCGGCAAGCCTATTCAATGACAGCCGTTGATGAATTTGGTCCCGTAATCGACGACATCTATGATTTTGCCGAAGCACAAGGTTTTGAGATCGACGGGATCACTCAAGAAGGTGGTGCTGGGCAACTCGAAATTAACTTACTGCATGGTGATCCCGTGAAACTGGCTGATGAAGTTTTTTACTTTAAACGTCTGATAAGAGAAGCCGCCTTAAGGCATGATTGCTTTGCCACGTTTATGGCCAAACCGATCGAAAACGAACCAGGCAGCGCCATGCACATCCACCACTCTCTGATAGATATTGAAGCAAACAAAAATGCTTTTTCAGGTCCACAAGGGGGTGAGACCGACCTCTTTTTCAATTTCATCGCTGGTATGCAGACCCATTTGCCATCAGCAATTGCATTATTGGCTCCATATGTGAATTCCTACCGACGTTACGTCAAAGACCTTGCAGCGCCCATAAACCTTGAATGGGCACGCGATAACCGCACGGCTGGCATCCGAATACCGATTTCAGGTCCAGAGGCGAAGCGGGTTGAGAACAGGCTGGCCGGTATGGATTGTAATCCGTATCTAGGGATCGCTGCCTCGCTTGCCTGTGGTTATATGGGTATAAAAAGCGAAATTCGCCCTGCCAAACAGCATCGCGGTGATGCATACGAAGGCGAGAATTCAATTCCTCGAGTTATGGGAGAAGCATTAGGTCATTTTGAGCAAGCCAATGATTTACACAGCATTCTCGGTGAGGAATTTTGCCGGGTTTATTCAGCTATCAAGCGGGCAGAGTACGATGAATTCCTGCAAGTTATCTCGCCATGGGAGCGGGAGCATCTTTTATTAAACGTATGAGCTTACTCTTCACGAATGATGAAAAAGGGGTTTATCCTCAAAGTTGGTATGCCGCCACTTGTGATCTGTTACCCGTTTTTGATCCGTTATCTGACTCGCAAAGGTTTGACGTTTGCGTCATTGGCGCAGGTTATACTGGCCTATCCACCTCACTTCATCTTGCAGAGGCCGGATATAAAGTTGTTGTTTTGGAGGCTCAACGGATCGGCTTTGGAGCATCGGGGCGAAATGGTGGACAGATTGGGAGTGGTCAGAGACTAGAACAAGGCTCTTTGATCAAAGTTGCCGGTGCCCAGACTGCAGACCTTTTGTGGAAACTGGCAGAAGAGTCAAAAACAACGGTAAAATCGCTTATCCAGAAACATCAAATTGACTGCTATCTAAAATCGGGTATTGCCAATTTGGGCTTAAATCAACCTCAGATGAAAGACATGCATCATTATACAGACTTCCTTGCAGAGCGTTACGGATATGACCACATCATCAAGCTTGATAAAGACGCCGCATATGCTCTCTGTCCTTCTCCAGCATATCACGGGGGATATCTTGATCAGGATGCAGGCCATTTGCATCCCCTCCGCTACGCCATAGGTTTGGCAGAAGCGGCCCTAAGTGCTGGTGTCAAGATCTTTGAAAATACGGAAGTCACGTCCTTGGACAAAGGTGAAAGAGTCAAAGTTCACACAAGTGATGCGACGATAACCTGTGATTATGCCGTGCTGGCTTGCAATGGATATCTAGGCAACCTTGAGCCATCAGTTGCCTCACGTGTCATGCCAATCAATAATTTCATCGCAGCCACGGAACCTCTGGGAACAGAGACCGCTAAAGTCCTGACCCAGGATGTTGCGATCGCCGACTCAAAATTTGTGATCAACTATTTTCGCTTGTCCCACGATGGAAGGCTCTTGTTTGGCGGGGGTGAAAATTACAGCTACCGCTTTCCAAAAGATATAGCCGCAGCAGTCAGAAAACCAATGAGCAAAATCTTTCCTCATCTTCGCGATATACGCATCGATTATGCCTGGGGAGGAACCTTGGGCATCACTGTCCGTCGCATGCCCTATTTTCACAAATTAAGTCCAAATACATTCAGTGCATCGGGATATTCAGGCCATGGCGTGGCTATGGCAACTTTAGCCGGAAAACTTGTTGCAAAAGCAATCGATGGCGAAACTTCTGGATTTGACGCATTTTCAAAGGTGCCCTCATTCCCCTTTCCGGGCGGAGCACCTGCGCGTTACCCACTGCTGGTTTTAGCCATGACATGGTACACTCTCAGAGATCGACTGGGCTTTTAAAGACGCAATCACAAAGACGACAGGCTACTGTTCCAATTGGTTCAGTTTTTCCTGAAGCGCTATAAGCTGCGATTTGATTTCAGACAAATCGTCTTTGTTATGTGGAGATGCTTTTTTTGTCTCTGGCTTTTCGGGTTCTTGTGACCGACCAGTAAATCCCTGCGACATAGCGTTGAAAAATGCCTCTTGCTGAGCGGTAATCGCATCTAACCCGGAAACCTGCGCAATAGGGTTCATTCCGCCCATATTTTGCATAAACTGAGTTTGCCCGGCCCGCATTATATCGAACGACATTGCCAGAAATTCCGGAACAACACTTTTAGCATCCGTCGTGTAAGAGCGCACGAGATCCATCAAAACGTTAACCGGCAGAACATTGTCGCCCCGACTTTCATGGTCTGCAATGATCTGTAACAAGTATTGGCGGGTCAAATCATCACCCGATTTTAGATCAATAATCTGAACTTCACGGCCTTCACGAATAAAGCCTGCTATATCTTCGAGTGTCACATAATCACTTGTTTCAGTATTATAAAGGCGGCGGCTTGCATACCGCTTCACAAGTAATGGTTTATCTTCTGACGACACTGTTTCCTCCCAAAAATGCAGCACTGCAGCAAACCTTACGCTGTTGCTGCAAAAAAAGAAAGGGCGCGCCGCAACCCACCCTCTATTCTTTATACAGACTACGAACAGTCCAGACTGAAAACTTTACTTAACCGAAGCTTTTTTTCACGGTTCTGGCCGCGTCATTGGTGGGTTCTATGACTTCCGACGTCACCTCGTCGCTGAGGCTTTTTCCAGCCGCCATCATAATTTCAACAGAACCTATCTGAGATTTCTTTGCAATCTCTGCAAACGCAGTAATGTTTTCCGCAGCCACTTCTGCCTGAGCAGATGCAAAATCAGTCATAGACTTTGCATAGTCAGCAGGGTCAGAATTTACTGGGCAAGTCCAGT
>JAQWKM010000195.1 GCA_029247845.1 Paracoccaceae bacterium
GTTTTTTGACGCCATGGGTTGGACCGGCGTAATTATTACTGGCTTGGTCGCAACAGGAGTGTCAGGTCTAATGCTAAGCTGGACACTCTGCCAACCGTTACAACTCTTGCATAAAGCCTCTGTCGGAAGGGCTGAAACATCCGCATCAGATGACCAACCTGCTGCAACACTAATGACAGAACCGGCCAATGAGGATCTGAAACCTGTGTCGGCAGTGGTATTTGAGCCTGCTATTCCCTCTGTTGCTTTGGCGGGTGAAGACGAATTAGCCGGGCTCAAGGGCGACTGGAAATACGGGCTGGGCAGTCAAGAGGACAGCTCTGTTGGCGCCGCATCACAGGACGGTCCAACTCGTCTAGATGACCCAATCGAAGGAGCTGGCAATGATCTTAAGAAAATTGAAGGACTTGGTCCAAAGCTGGAAAAGTTTTTTAATTCTATGAGCTTTTACCGTTTTCACCAGATTGCCGATTGGACAGCGCATGATGTGGACTGGGCCGATCAGAACTTGGTTGGCTTCAAAGGTCGGGTGTCGCGCGACAAATGGATAGAGCAGGCAAAGGGACTTGCCGCAGTTGATTAAATTGATGTTAGCTACCGCCCAGAAGGCTGCGGCGTTTAATAGGATGTGACAATGGAGCAAGAGACAGAAAAGAATTTGATGCGGCAAGGCCGGTTGACGGCCATGGTTATTGTTGGATCTATGTTTTTCTGGCTCTTTGCTCAATGGATTGGTCTACAATTTGGTCTGGCGGGACGTTTTGCGATTCTTGCTGATCTTATCACACTGGCAGCTCTTTTCTGGGCGTTGGTCAATTGTTTTTTTATCTGGCGCAAGCGTCAGGATTTCAAAGGATAATTAGGTAATGCTTAAAGACGAAGATCGGATATTTACCAATCTTTATGGGATGTATGATCGCAGCCTTGCTGTCGCCAAAAAGCGTGGCCACTGGGACAATACTGGCAAAATGATTAAAAATGGTCGAGAGTGGATCGTCGAAAAGGTCAAAGGCTCTGGTTTGAGGGGCCGAGGTGGCGCTGGATTTCCGACGGGTCTGAAATGGTCTTTCATGCCCAAAGAAAGCGATGGGCGGCCGTCTTATCTTGTTGTGAACGCAGATGAATCTGAACCAGGAACTTGCAAAGACCGCGAGATCATGCGCCATGATCCCCATACTCTGATCGAAGGATGCCTGATTGCGAGCTTTGCGATGAACGCGAATGCTTGCTATATCTATATCCGCGGTGAATACATCCGTGAGCGCGAAGTACTGCAGGGTGCGATTGACGAGGCTTATAATGCTGGGCTTCTGGGCAAAAATGCTGCTAAGTCGGGATGGGATTTCGACCTTTATCTTCACCACGGCGCGGGGGCATATATCTGTGGCGAAGAAACAGCCCTTCTCGAAAGCCTTGAAGGCCGCAAAGGCATGCCGCGCATGAAACCACCATTCCCTGCCGGCGCTGGGCTTTATGGCTGTCCGACGACTGTGAACAATGTTGAATCGATCGCAGTTGTTCCAACTATTTTGCGGCGGGGCCCGGAATGGTTTTCCAACTTTGGCCGCCCCAATAATTCAGGGACCAAACTGTTTGCGATTTCGGGCCATGTGAATACGCCTTGTGTTGTTGAAGAAGCGATGTCGATCTCGTTTGAGGAACTGATAGAAAAACATTGTGGTGGCATCCGAGGCGGTTGGGAAAATCTCAAAGCTGTGATCCCAGGCGGATCTTCGGTGCCTTGCATTCGCGGCGAAAACATGCGCCATGCAATCATGGATTTTGATTATTTGCGCGAGCAACGTTCGGGACTGGGAACGGCGGCCGTCATTGTGATGGATCAGTCAACGGATATCATCAAAGCCATTTGGCGGCTTTCAAAGTTCTATAAACACGAAAGCTGTGGACAGTGTACGCCTTGCCGCGAAGGCACGGGATGGATGATGCGCGTAATGGAGCGTCTTGTGACTGGCGAGGCTGGCGTCGAAGAAATAGATATGCTTTTGGACGTGACCAAGCAAGTCGAAGGCCATACCATTTGTGCGTTGGGCGATGCGGCTGCTTGGCCTATTCAGGGCTTGATCCGCAATTTTCGCGACGAAATAGAAGACCGTATCCGTCACAAACGCACGAGCCACACTAGTGCAGTAGCGGCGGAGTAAGAGATGAGCCAGGCCTCAATGAATGCATCACATGGGATGACATGTTTTGGCAAAAAGACTTTTTATAGCGACCAAGAAATATGTCCGATTTGGGACAATTTGAGAAAGCAAAGTGAGCGTCATGGCAGATCTTAGAAAAGTCGTCATTGATAATAAAGAGATCGAAGTAGATGGGGCAATGACCCTTATACAGGCTTGCGAAGAAGTCGGTATCGAAATTCCTCGGTTTTGCTATCATGAGCGTTTGTCGATCGCTGGAAATTGTCGGATGTGCCTTGTCGAAGTTGTGGGCGGCCCGCCGAAACCTGCCGCCTCATGCGCTATGCAGGTGCGCGATCTCAGGCCTGGTCCAGAAGGTCAACCACCTCAGGTAAAAACAAACTCGCCGATGGTGAAAAAAGCCCGTGAAGGCGTGATGGAATTTTTGTTGATCAACCATCCCCTCGATTGCCCAATATGCGATCAAGGCGGAGAGTGTGACCTGCAGGACCAAGCCATGGCCTATGGGGTGGATTTCTCTCGCTATCGCGAGGTTAAACGAGCTAGCACCGATCTTGATCTGGGTCCTTTGGTTGAAACGCATATGACCCGGTGTATTTCGTGCACGCGCTGCGTACGCTTTACCTCAGAAGTGGCTGGTATCGCGCAAATGGGACAGACTGGGCGGGGTGAAGATGCAGAAATTACATCATATCTTGGCGAAACGCTCGATAGTAACCTGCAGGGTAATATCATCGATCTGTGCCCGGTAGGTGCGCTAACGTCAAAGCCGTATGCTTTTACGGCGCGTCCGTGGGAGCTTGGCAAGACCGAAACAATCGACGTAATGGATGCATTGGGGTCCAGTATTCGTGTTGATACCAAGGGCCGTGAAGTGATGCGTATCTTGCCCCGAAATCACGATGGTGTGAACGAGGAGTGGATTTCGGACAAAAGTCGCTTTGTCTGGGATGGGCTGCGCCGGCAGCGCCTTGATAAGCCCTATGTGCGGGAAAACGGCAAGTTACGCCCGGCGTCTTGGGGTGAAGCGCTGTCCAAAGCTGCAAAAGCTATAAAAGGCGCATCTAAAGTGGCTGGTCTCGTCGGTGATCTTGTTCCAGTGGAAGCGGCTTATGCACTCAAATCCCTTGTGGAGGGACAAGGTGGGCAGGTGGAATCTCGCACGGATGGAGCAAAGCTTCCCTTTGATAACCGCTCAGCCTATGTCGGAACGGCCACGATAGAAGATATCGATAGAGCTAAACTCATTCAACTCATTGGGACCAACCCACGCAACGAAGCGCCCGTTTTGAACGCGCGTATTCGCAAAGCTTGGCTTTCCGGTGCAAATATAGGCCTCGTGGGACAATCCGTTGATCTCACATATGATTATATACATGCAGGCAAAGACCTTGCGGCTTTGACGGGCCTTGTGGGAAAAGAGTATAGCGCGGTTAAAGATGTGCCATCGGTTGTGATTATAGGCCAAGGAGCGCTTTGCGGTGAGGATGGGGCAGCGGTTCTTTCTCATGCGATGAAACTGGCCGAGGACACTGGGTCAAAGTTTATGGTGCTTCACACCGCGGCCGCACGTGTCGGTGCGATGGATGTTGGCGCCTGCACTGAAGGCGGCATGGATGCTGCTTTGAACAGAGCCGATGTTATCTATAATCTGGGAACAGATGAGATCGATATTGCTTCAGGTGCGTTTGTCATTTATCAGGGAAGCCACGGTGATCGAGGTGCGCATCGAGCTGATGTAATACTACCGGCTGCAGCTTACACAGAAGAAAACGGCCTTTTCGTCAATACTGAAGGCCGCCCTCAGATGGCGCTTAGAGCGGGTTTTGCGCCAGGCGAAGCTAAGGAAAATTGGGCCATTCTGCGCGCTCTTTCTGGAGAAATCAGCACGGAACTTCCTTTTGACAGTCTTGCGCAACTGCGCCGTACTCTCATTGAAACGTATCCTCATCTTGCTGCAATTGATGAAGTGGCGAAAAATGACTGGATGCCGATTGACCTGTCAGACATGGGTGAGGGGGATTTTGTTAACATTATAAGTGATTTCTATCTGACCAACCCGATTGCACGGGCCTCTAATTTGATGGCTGAATTATCCGCTGCGGCAAAATCACGAAATGATCCAAAGATGGCTGCTGAATAATGTTGTTGTCAATTTTTAAATATTTGATGTTGGCCTCCACCGCCTACCTCGTTACTGGATGTGAGCAGTCTGTAGCAGAGCTCCATTCCGCAGACCTGCCAATTGAATATGTAAGTGTTTCGACAGAGTTGATTGAAGATGGGATGGTACGCATACGCGTCGATGTCAGACATGCAAAACAAGACGCGGCAGTTTTTTATTTTGCAAACTGTGCAGCAGCGCGATACGCGATCAATGGTGGCTTTTCCTTTTTAGTCCATGTGATAAGCACACTTGATTACAAGCAGGATTTAAAGTCTGCAGAGGCCGTTTATTTGATATCGGCGGCTCTGCCGCCCGGCTCCAAAAAACTCGATGCAGAAGTGGTTGCGATTAATTGCGCCGAAAATGGGATACCGATGGTATGAGGAATGATGGCTGAATTTCTAGAAACATCTGCTGGAATTGCTCTTCTGGTGACGGCACAATGCCTTGCTTTGGTTGCCTTTGTCATGATCAGCCTTTTATTCCTTGTTTATGGCGACCGAAAAATCTGGGCGGCAGTTCAGATGCGGCGTGGCCCAAATGTTGTTGGGGTTTTTGGCCTCTTGCAGACGGTTGCTGATGCGCTCAAGTATGTTGTGAAGGAAGTTGTCATTCCGGCAGGGGCAGATCGTCCAGTGTTTCTCCTTGCGCCGCTGACGTCATTCGTTTTGGCCATGATTGCATGGGCCGTTATCCCGTTTAACGACGGCTGGGTCTTGTCCAACATCAATGTGGCCATTTTATACGTTTTTGCTGTCTCCTCACTTGAGGTATACGGCGTCATCATGGGCGGTTGGGCTTCGAATTCGAAATATCCGTTCTTGGGGTCGCTGCGTTCGGCGGCGCAAATGATCTCATACGAAGTGTCGATTGGGTTGATTATCATTGGGGTAATCCTGTCGACTGGCTCGATGAATTTTGGAGACATAGTGCGGGCGCAGGACGGAAATTATGGCTTCTTCAGCTGGTACTGGCTGCCGCATTTCCCCATGGTATTTTTATTCTTTATCTCGGCGCTTGCAGAAACTAATCGCCCGCCGTTTGATTTGCCCGAGGCAGAATCTGAACTGGTTGCTGGGTATCAGGTCGAATACAGCGCGACTCCATTTCTTTTGTTTATGGCTGGGGAGTATATTGCGATCTTCTTAATGTGCGCGCTGATGTCGCTCTTATTCTTTGGCGGTTGGTTGTCACCGATCCCGGGTGTGCCGGATGGTGTTTTATGGATGATTGGAAAAATGGCCTTTTTCTTCTTCCTGTTTTCAATGGTAAAGGCCATCACGCCACGGTATCGCTATGACCAGTTAATGCGCTTGGGATGGAAGGTCTTTCTGCCATTCTCGCTCGCATGGGTCGTGATTGTGGCATTTTTAGCAAAATTTGAAGCCTTTGGCGGCGCTTATGCGCGCTGGGCATTAGGAGGGTAACATGAGCAAGATGGATTATACGCGTGCTGTTAAATACTTTCTTTTGGCAGATTTCCTTCAAGGTTTTAAACTTGGGCTCAAATATTTTTTTGCTCCCAAAGCAACATTGAATTATCCCCATGAAAAAGGTCCTCTAAGCCCAAGGTTTCGCGGTGAACATGCGTTACGCAGATATCCCAACGGAGAAGAGCGCTGCATTGCCTGCAAGTTATGTGAAGCGATCTGCCCTGCCCAAGCGATCACCATCGATGCTGAGCCACGCGATGACGGTAGTCGCCGCACAACGCGCTATGATATCGATATGACAAAATGTATTTATTGCGGCTTTTGTCAGGAGGCATGTCCAGTGGATGCAATTGTCGAGGGACCAAATTTTGAATTTGCTGTCGAGACGCGCGAAGAGTTGTTTTATGATAAAGACAAGCTGTTGGACAATGGTGATCGATGGGAAGCCGAGATTGCCCGCAACCTTGAAATGGATGCGCCGTACCGATGACCCAATCCAGTTCCCCCTTTGAAGAGATGATGCAAGCAGCCCAGGAAATGGGGAAAGCCATAAATCCTTCACTTGGGTTATTCTCTGTTTCAGAGGCAGAAGAGATTTGGCCGGCGACGCCTAAGGACTGGATGGAAATGATGTTTGACAATGCGCTGAACAAGGATGGACTTGATGCAAAAACTAAGATCTTTTTGACCTCGGCAGGTTTGAAGATAAAAGGCGCAAAAAATGAAATTGCGCTGCGTCAATGCGTTCGTCATCTGCTTGAAGTAGATGCCAAACCTCAAGAAATCTCTGAAAAAATTGGGTTGATGTCGATATTTGCTGGAATACCTGTGATGGCTCGCGCCATGGAACTTGCCAGTCACATCATAGGCCCTGATGAGGATAAAGAAACATGAGTTTTGCAAGTTTCGCGTTTTATCTGTTTGCCTTCTCTGCTGTCGCAGGTGGCTTGTTCACTGTCGTGGGGCGGAACCCGGTGCATTCTGTACTTTGGCTGATCTTGGCATTTCTGTCATCGGCCGGCCTATTTGTGCTTTTGGGGGCAGAGTTTATCGCGATGCTCCTTATCATCGTCTATGTTGGGGCAGTCGCAGTGCTTTTTCTCTTTGTTGTCATGATGCTGGACGTCGACTTTGCTGAACTTAAGGCGGAGATGGCTCAATATCTTCCATTGGCGATACTCATTGCGGTGGTGTTGTTGATGCAATTAGGAATGGCGTTTGGGGTCTGGACTGCTTCCGAAGGGGCAGAGGCAGCGCGGCAGGCGATTACCCCAGCAAAAACCCATAACACAGCCGCTTTGGGTCTATTGATATATGACCGCTATTTCCTGCTGTTTCAATTAGCAGGCTTGATCCTGCTAGTTGCTATGATCGGGGCTATTGTTTTGACTTTGCGCCATCGTCCAGATGTCAAACGACAAGATGTACTGGAACAGATGTATCGTGATCCGGCTAAGGCGATGGAACTTAAAAATGTAAAACCGGGACAAGGGCTTTGACTTGGCACTCAGTGGGACAGAGGAACTGAAGGTATCATGATTGGTTTGCAACATTACTTGACGGTGGCAGCGATATTGTTTGTCATAGGTATTTTTGGTCTTTTCCTAAATCGTAAAAATGTCATAATCCTGTTGATGTCAATCGAGCTTATGCTGCTTTCGGTGAATATTAACCTTGTTGCGTTTTCGAGCTTTGCTGGTGATCTTGTCGGTCAAGTGTTCACTCTGTTTGTATTGACGGTTGCGGCCGCAGAGGCGGCGATTGGCCTTGCTATACTCGTGAGTTTTTTCAGAAATCGTGGGACGATTGCGGTTGAAGATATAAATGTGATGAAAGGATAACTCAGATGGTCAAGATTATCCTTTTTGCCCCTCTCATCGGGGCGCTTATTGCAGGATTTGGCTGGCGTGTCATCGGCGAGAAAGCGGCACAATGGCTGACAACGGGTATGCTGTTTCTTGCATGTTTTCTGAGTTGGATCGTTTTTTTATGGCTTGATGCGAGCACTGTGCAACACCTACAAATTATGCGCTGGGTGGAAAGTGGAACTCTAAG
>JAQWKM010000178.1 GCA_029247845.1 Paracoccaceae bacterium
TTTGCCTATCTGGCCATGCGAGTCGCGCGCGGGCTTGCCACATCTGGCCCGAACACAACAGGGGTCGCTATGTTGACTGGCGGTGGTATTTTATCCTCTGGGTGAGACGGTATTGCGCCGAACTATCCTACTACCGAATTAGCATTTTTTTGGTACCTTAGGCTAAACATGACCCCACTGATCAGTCATACGGCGATCCAATCACGCCATTCCCGCAAGCGATAAACATAAGGCCTAATATCGATGAGACCCTTTTAAAGGCGACAATCCCCTCAATAACAATAAAAAAAACTTTTGCAATCGTAGCGTCTACACCTGTCCTTTCATCAAAATCGGTGATTGTATCGTTGATCATGAGGGTTTGCTGGCTTTGGCAGAAATATCCCTTTAGGTGGAACAGGATGCCCCGCCCAAGACGCAAAATTTGGCGTAATGTGGATGATTGAGAAAGACAGGTTTGGACGCTTCTCTCAGCGTTTCACCAAGTTCAATTAAGGTTCATAGGGTGACAAAGTGCAGGCGATCACCCGTGGTGTTGTATCGCCTTTGCGTTCGACGATTATCCGCGATGAACTGCAAATCATCGCATCTGGAGTTTTGTTCAAAATATTCCAACATGCCGTACTGATCTGTGGTACATCCGCCATTTCGACCATTTCTGTAAAGAGCACTGTTTTGACGGATTGGACGCATTGCATTTGTCAGGATCAACACTTGATAGCCTTCTTTGAGACACTTATGGATCATCGAGATCATTTCTGGATTCACGAAAGGCTCACCGCCAGTAAAACTGATTTATTTGGTAGTATGTCCATCACTACTTAATTCGCGCAGAAAACTATTTAAATCGTTTTGGCCATGGCACACGCGGCTATCGTTTCGCGGCGAGCTTTTGATATAGCAATTTTGACATGCGATGTTGCATAGCGTTCCTGTATTGAACCAAAGCGTTTCTAGGTCTTCGAAATTGACATAGGCCCTATGCGATCCGTCCAATGTTGTTTCGCTTTGGTTGAACTTACCATTTGCGATTTAATTTTGCTCCATAATTATACCTCTTAAATCCAGACAATATAATGTATTTTATTGATACAGAAAGATGTTTTATGCAAATGAAACAATAGTTACTCAAAATTTCTTATGTACATATAGATTAAATTTCGCTAACACCCAGAGTGACTGATAGCGCCAACAAAATACTGGGTATGATGGCCGTTTTTCTTCGGTTAATGTTTCTCCAATTCAGAGGATGATAAGACTATGGTGTCACGAGTTATTCCAGTTGATCCGTTTGATCTGGTCATTTTTGGTGGTACTGGTGACCTTGCCAAACGCAAAATTCTACCGGGGCTTTTTCGCCGGTTTGTCTCGGGGCAGATGCCTTCTGAAGCCCTCATTATGGGTGCTGCACGAGCAAAGATGAACGATACGGAATATCGGGATCTCGTAAAGATCGCGATCTTGGAATTTGGCAGTGCTTCTCTGGATGAAAAATTGTTGGTCGACTTTCTTGATAAAGTGACCTATTTGAGGATTGATGCAACTGGTGAAGCGGGATGGTTAGAGCTTTCTCAAAGCATGCGCAACGGACCCGTGCGTGCGTTTTATTTCTCCGTGGCGCCATCGCTTTTTGGCGCGTTGGCAGAGCGTTTAAAAAAACACAAAATCGCCTTGTCCGATAGCAGAATTGTGGTTGAGAAACCTTTTGGCCGGGATTTGGAAAGCGCAAAGATTTTAAATGCGACTTTGGCCGCGCATTTTTCAGAAGATCAGATTTATCGGATTGATCATTATCTAGGCAAAGAGACTGTGCAGAATTTGATGGCCGTCAGATTTGGCAACCTGCTTTTTGAGCCGCTTTGGAATTCCCAATATATTGACCATATTCAAATCACTGTGGCTGAAAAAGTTGATGTTGAGGGCCGTGGGGAATACTATAATACATCTGGTGCAATGCGGGACATGGTTCAAAACCACCTCATGCAGCTATTATGTCTGATCGCAATGGAGCCGCCGGCCCAATTTAACCCCGATGCGGTTCGTGATGAAAAACTGAAAGTGATACGTGCTTTGGATAAGGTTCCCCCACATCATATCGTGCGGGGTCAATACGAGGCTTCTTCGGATAGCTTTGGGTATCGAGAACATGCCAACGATGCCAAGTCCAGAACTGAAAGCTATGTTGCGATCAAGGCCCATGTAAGCAATTGGCGGTGGGCAGGGACACCATTTTATATGCGGACGGGAAAACGGCTGCGGTCGCGTTGTTCCGAGATTGCTGTTGTCTTCAAACAGCCGCCACATTCGATTTTTGGCAGCGAGGCAGGTACGCATCGAAATGCTCTTGTTATCAGATTGCAGCCTGATGAGGGCATAACGATGGATATGACCATCAAAGAGCCCGGCCCCGGTGGTATGCGGTTGATTACAGTGCCGCTGGATATGACCTTTTCAGAGGCTCTTGGACCGGCAGCGGAAGAAGTGCCAGACGCCTATGAACGCTTGATTATGGATGTTATTCGGGGCAATCAGACATTGTTCATGCGCGGTGACGAAGTTGAGGCAGCGTGGGAATGGACCGATCCTATTATCAAAGGATGGAAGGAGCGAAACGACGTTCCCAAACCGTACGATGCAGGAAGTTCAGGACCCGATGACGCATTGATGCTCTTGCATCGTGAAGATCGAAAATGGAGACCCATATAATGGAGTTTATCGAATACCCTGATCGTGATTTTCTGGTGATGAGCTTGGCAAACAATTTGGTGGGCGATTTAAGAAATGCTTTGAGCAACCAGGAGCGTGTTAGCTTTGTTGTGCCGGGTGGTACGACACCTGGGCCCGTGTTTGACGCTCTATGCGCTGCTGATATTGATTGGGATCGCGTTGATCTTATGTTAAGTGATGAGCGGTGGGTGCCCACTTCCAACGACCGTTCAAACACGCGATTGCTCGAACAGCGTATGTTGGTGGATCACGCGGCAAAAGCGCACCTTGTACCGTTGTATTTGCCATTTAAAACCCCAGAAGAGGCCATGGAGACGCTGACGCAAGGGTCCATTTGCGTGTTTCCCATATCTGTACTTCTGCTAGGCATGGGCGCTGATATGCATACAGCCTCTTTGTTTCCTGGGGCTGACCAACTTGATTTAGCCCTCAGTAATGAGGCACCGGTTCTTGTCGCTATGCGTGCGCCGTGTGCAAGTGAACCGCGCATAACCTTGTCTGCGCCATTCCTGAATGGTGCCAGGAGAAAACATCTAATCATTTTTGGTGAGGAAAAAAAAGTGGCTTTTGAGAAAGCCCAAACCCTATCTACAAAAGAAGCTCCCGTCACAGCGGTTTTGGACGCATTAAAAGTGCATTGGGCGGCGTGATAATTAGAAAATTATTGGACACATTATACTATGTTTGAGGCATTAAAATCGCAATTTAAAAAGATTGACGGGCGCAAGATTACCTCGCTTTTTGCGGATGAAAATAGGGCTACAGAATTTTCATTAAGAAGTGGTGATATCCTCTTTGATTATTCGAAAACGAATATCGACGCTAAAACGCGCTCGACTTTGTTGGATCTGCTTGAAGCCAGTAGCTTCTATCAAAAGCGCACAGATATGTTTTCTGGAGCCAAGATAAACCAAACCGAAAATCGGGCCGTACTACATACAGCTTTGCGCAATTTAGATGGCCATTTAATCCATGTGGATGGTCACGACATTATGCCTGAAATTCTCGCCACTCTTGGGGCGATGCAGACCTTCTCTGAAGCAGTGCGTACTGGTGCATATACGGGGCAGGGTGGAGCCATTACGGATGTGGTCAATATTGGTATTGGTGGTTCTGATTTAGGACCAGCGATGGCGGCACTAGCCTTATCGCCCTATCACGACGGACCGGCCTGTCACTTTGTGTCCAATATAGATGGGGCGCATATAGCGGATACACTGCGCGCCTTTAATCCCGAAAAAACGCTGGTCATTGTTGCCTCTAAAACCTTTACAACGATTGAGACAATGACGAATGCCAAAACCGCGTTTGACTGGATGGCAAAAACGGTCCAAGACCCAGCGTCGCAATTTGTTGCACTGTCCACTGCTGCTGACAAAACTGCCGCCTTTGGTATTTCGGCTGAGCGCATTTTTGGCTTTGCCGACTGGGTCGGAGGGCGTTACTCGCTTTGGGGACCAATCGGACTAAGCTTGATGATTGCCATCGGCCCGAACAATTTTAAGGCTTTTCTGCGTGGTGCGCAGTCAATGGACCAGCATTTTTTGACGGCTAACCCTCAAGACAATATGCCGGTTATGCTGGCTCTTGTGGGGGTTTGGCACAATCAAATCTGCGGCTACCACACGCGTGCCGTCTTGCCATATGATCAACGTCTGGCTCATCTTCCCGCCTATCTTCAGCAACTTGAAATGGAGAGCAATGGCAAACGCGTCAACATGGAGGGGGAAGATGTCAGTTATGGCTCTGGCCCTGTGGTCTGGGGAGAACCGGGTACAAATGGTCAGCATGCGTTTTACCAACTGATCCATCAGGGAACTCAAATTGTTCCTTGTGAATTTCTGGTGGCGGCCAAAGGTCATGAGCCCAATTTGGGGCATCACCACACGTTGCTTCTAGCCAATTGCTTGGCCCAGTCTCAAGCTCTGATGCTTGGTCGTTCGCTTTCGGTGGCGCGCGCGATTGTCGCTGCAAAAGGAATATCTGGCCCCAAGTTGGACCAGCAGGCCAATCACCATGTTTTTGAGGGCAACAGGCCGTCGACAACGTTGATTTATCCAAAGCTCACACCTGGGATGCTGGGCAACATAATTGCGCTTTACGAACATCGGGTATTTGTTGAAGGCATCGTTTTGAACATAAACAGTTTTGATCAATGGGGGGTCGAACTGGGAAAAGAGCTTGCCAGCGCGCTTGAGCCTGTCTTAAAATCTGGTGAAGCCTCGCAAGATCAAGATCCTTCAACACGCAATCTTGTGAAGTTCATCCGCGCACAGTAGGTTTTACAGCGCAAAACGCACTTGAAAAGATTATTTGCCTTGCCACTTTTGTTCGCGTTTCTGGATCGTTTTAATCCGATCCTCTGTTGCAGGATGGCTTAAAAGCCATGCCGGCATACGCCCTGTCTGGCCCGTCAGAGCCTCAAGTTTTTCAAACAACGTGATTTGTGGCTTGGTGCCAATGCCACTTTTTATTAATAGCGCAGATGCATATTCATCAGCTTCGTATTCATCCGAGCGCGACAGTTTTGCCATCAGGAGATTTGCAAAAATATTGGCCACCCAGTTTCCGATACCGGGCAGAAAACGACCCAAGATCATCCCCATCGCCGCGCGGATCGCATTTTGGCTGGAAAAATCAATCATCCTGCGGCGAGAATGCCCTAAAGCGATATGACCCAATTCATGGGCTATAACGGCTGCAATTTCTTTTGCGTTCACGTCTCTGGACTTATATTTCTCATAAAATCCCCGTGTTATAAAAATCCGTCCATCCGGCGAGGCAAGCCCGTTTATGGGATCAACTTCGTACAAGTGGACTTTGACCCGATCAACCTCGAGCGCTTTGGCCATTTCATTTAAAACCGGCTGCAGACTGGGATCTAGCAATTCGGCAGATTGATCATCAAGCGTTTTGCGCAAACGCATGGTTGAGAACCAGTACATACCAAGACCGTAAAGTAAAGCCAATAGGATTGGAGAAAATCGCAACATATGGACCATATGGGGTTTAGAGTGAGCGAAGGCAAGCCTGCAAACTAACGAGCCAGTTCTTTCATACCTTGTTCAAGGCCCGAAAGTGTCATGGGAACCATCCGATGATCAAAGATTTCACGGATCATATCTATTGATTGGGTATAGTTCCAATGGCGTTCGGGAATAGGGTTTATCCATAAATGAGAGGGCCATTGTGCTTTGGCACGTTCAAGCCATACTTGCCCAGATTCTGGATTCCAATGTTCGTTTGCACCGCCCGGATAGGCTATTTCATAGGGCGACATACTGGCATCCCCGACAAAAATACATTTGTAGTCGGATCCGTATGTGCGCAGGATTTCGTGCGTAGGTGTTTGATCATTCCAGCGACGCGCGTTGTCGCGCCATACCCCTTCGTACAGGCAGTTGTGAAAATAGAAATACTCAAGATGTTTGAATTCTGTGCGCGCTGCTGAAAATAGTTCTTGGACAATTTTTACATAAGGGTCCATCGACCCACCAACATCAAGAAAGATAAGCACTTTTACCGCGTTGCGACGTTCTGGACGGGTTTTGACATCAAGATAGCCGTTTTCAGCCGTCGATCGGATTGTACCCGATATATCAAGTTCGTCATCCGCTCCGTCGCGGGCCCACCTGCGCAGACGTTTGAGCGCAACTTTTATATTGCGTGTGCCAAGTTCAACTTGATCATCAAGGTTTTTAAATTCGCGTTTGTCCCAGACTTTGACTGCTCGTTGATGCCGGCTTTCGCCCTGACCAATACGCACGCCTTCGGGATTATAGCCATATGCACCGAATGGGGAGGTTCCAGCCGTACCGATCCATTTGCTACCGCCTTGGTGACGCTTTTCTTGTTCTTTGAGGCGTTCTTTGAGCGTTTCCATCAGTTTATCAAAACCACCAAGCGCATCAATCTCGGCCTTTTCTTCATCACTGAGGTACTTTTCTGCCATTTTAGTGAGCCAATCGGCAGGAATATCGACAGCGTTCAAAACCTGCTCGTCAGAAATCTCTTCAAGGCCTTTGAAGGTTGCCGCAAAAGCACGGTCAAATTTATCAAGGTTTCGCTCGTCTTTGACCATTGTGGTTCGGGCCAGAAAATAAAAAGCCTCTACGTCATAAGTTGTCAGTCCAGCAGTCATGCCTTCTAAAAAGCTTAAGAATTCCCACAATGAAACAGGAATTCCAACATGTCTTAGATTGTCAAAGAAAGGCAGAAACATGGATCAGATTACCGTCCGATCTGCAATAATTGTGAGAACCAATCCGATCAGGGCAAACAAAATACCGTAGGCTGCAGAATACTGAGCAATATCAGCGGTCCGCCCATTTCTTTTCTTTGCGGCTCGTGCCCCGATTAAGGCACCAATAAAACCGCATATTAAATACATAGTTTGCTCTTTTTTGTTATTTCATTAAAGTTTAGTTGCTGATTTCATGCAATTTGCGTTTAATCGCCACTTTCATGCCCAACTCGTAACGTGCAAACTTAGCCATGTCCAGACGGACCCCACTCAATTTAGATGCCTTGCCCGAAATTTCAAGCGTCTACGCCCTTTGAAATATTAGTGTGGCAAATAAGGACGTATTTTCGCATTTATAAATGTCGTCAATATAAGGCAACAGCATGATCAAAGTGTTGTCTCTATGGTTTTTGTAAATATGATGATTGGCCGCCTGAAGCTCAAAGAACGCTTTGTAAAGTCGAGAATCAGCCCAGTGACTAAAAATTAATTATGTCCTTTGGAATATCGTATACGCGCGCAGTAAATCCGTTTCATGGATCATCCGTGCCAGATTATAATAGCTGATCCTAAGGCAGAGTTCTGTGCTGTTTCAACCGACTTTTTAGCAGCCTGTATTTTTCGCTATTTAGTGTCTTGAAAGCAGATATTTTGAGCATTTAGGTTTCCCATAAATAACCTCTCTGTTTGATATAGCGTGGCTCAATTGCCTCACCAAGAGGGTTCAGATCGGAAAGAATAGTGGCCATTTTATCCACTTTGCTCTCTGACATGTCGCTGGGCAGTTCTCGAGCATTGATGATCCTGAGCGTCAGCATGTCAAGGGGTGTGGATATTGGTATCTTTAAATATCGATTTCTGTAGCCGATAAAGATCGTTCAATGGGTCAAGCTATGAGGCGAATTTCGAATGTAAACAGTCTATGAATTCTTCTGGTACGGCATCGTTGGGAATGAAAATACCTGCGTAGGTTGTGACCAACAGTATAAGGGGTTCTTCGTTTGGCGTGAAGCTATTTTAAACTTGTGGCATTGTGAGCAATAAAGCAGGTTGCTTTGAGGATCATCGTATGATTTTCACCATATGGTATCAATGCGGTGATGATATTTATTTTTTTAGAAGCCGCCAAAAAAATCTCAAGATCCACTTTTTCTTTAAGTTGTGCAACAATCTGTCGAGTTCAAAATAAAGTGTCGGCGCCCCTTTTTCTTTCACATACTCTGGTATTGGGCCTTCAATCTGTTCGAAATACTCAAGAAAACGCCCCTTCCAGCGCAAAAGATGAAACAAGAAAATTCCGTGCAAGATCCTAGTTTGAGAATGGGATGTTTTTTAAGTTTGTCCGGGGAAACCGGTAAACTTTAAGGCCGTTTCAAAATAAGTTGCGCTTCTTGTCATTAGTTATGCGGATGAAAATTGTAAAAAAGCGCCAATTATTACGCAAAATTGAAAAATAAGCCTATTTATTGATTCCATTGTCTACAAAGTGAAATAGACATGTTCACGCGATATTGACGCTATAACGAAATGGGCTTCCAAAATCTTGGATAAGTGCATTCGTCATGAGTACGGTTTAAATCTCTATTTCAAAGCAAAGATTTATTTGAACAGTTAGACTAAAGTATGGCGATGATGTTGCAAGATTATCAAATAATGAAAATAGTAAGGAAGAATTATGCCCGCCATGCTCTTAATTTAATTTGCGCGTCTAACGATTCG
Organism: Paracoccaceae bacterium; assembly: GCA_029247845.1. Taxonomy (GTDB): domain Bacteria; phylum Pseudomonadota; class Alphaproteobacteria; order Rhodobacterales; family Rhodobacteraceae; genus LFER01. The sequence continues at coordinate 8,690 of JAQWKM010000178.1, forward strand.
CTCGGGCCATGAAGGCGATACGTTCGAATAGATGAACGTCCTGTTCGTTTTTGAGTAATGCACCATGAAGTTTGGGCAGCGCATTTGGGCCATCACGCTTGATGTCTTCGGGCGTTAAATCTTCTGCCAGTAGTAATTTCAACCAGTCTAGTACTTCTGATGTAGATGGTTTTTTCTTGATGCCCGGTTGATCACGCAGCTCAAAGAATTGCGTCAATGCTGTCGTTAGAAGTGATTCTTTGATATCGGCATGATGAACTTTCACAATCATTTTAAGCGTTTCCGTATCGGGAAAGCGTATATAATGGAAAAAGCAACGCCGCAAAAATGCGTCGGGAAGTTCTTTTTCGTTGTTGGATGTTATGATGACAATGGGTCGTTGTCTTGCGACAATTGTCTCACCAGTTTCGTATACGTAAAACTCCATCTTGTCGAGTTCTTGTAACAGATCGTTGGGGAATTCGATATCTGCTTTATCGATTTCGTCAATAAGTAGAACGACCTTTTTGTCTGAGTCAAAGGCCTGCCATAGCTTGCCTTTGCGGATATAGTTTTTCACGTCGTGGACACGCTCTTCGCCAAGCTGGCTATCACGCAGACGGCTGACTGCGTCATACTCGTATAGACCTTGCTGTGCTTTGGTTGTGGACTTTATGTTCCACTCTATCATTTCTAGCTTGAGACCTTTTGCCACCTGTTTGGCAAGTTCGGTTTTTCCAGTTCCGGGTTCGCCTTTAATCAGTAACGGGCGCTCGAGCGTTACCGCGGCATTTACTGCAACTGTGAGATCTTCTGTTGCGACATAATCTTAGTACTGCTAAATTTCATGGTCTGCATCATTTCCTGTTTAAATTATATTTCTTTCGGTGCGATCCTAACGTGTTAATAAAATTGCTGCAATCTGTTGCTATTGCCTAGTGACAATGACGTTGTGTTGCGATAACTGCAGATCACAATAGAATTGGAATGTGGAAGGACTGTGCGTGTCAGATTCTGACCTGCAAGAAGGAGCAAAAATGAAGCAAGAAAAGTTTCTGCCAAAAAACTATGCTCCTGCTGATGACGAACCTTTTATGAACGATCGTCAGGTTGAATACTTCAAGGGCAAGCTGATGGATTGGAAAGCTGATCTATTATCGGAAACAAAAGATACCATTGAAGGTTTGCAACACGGTACGCGAAACATTCCGGATGTTGCAGATCGAGCTAGTGAAGAGACTGATCGCGCACTTGAGTTGCGGACAAGAGACCGCCAAAGAAAGTTGGTTTCAAAAATTGATGCTGCATTGCGACGGATAGCCGAGGGAGAGTACGGATACTGTGAAGTGACTGGCGATCCAATTTCGCTTAAACGCCTCGATGCGCGTCCGATCGCAACTATGAGTCTTGAAGCTCAGGAGCGGCATGAGAGGCGTGAGAAAGTTCATCGCGACGATTGATCGAATAAAACATACTTGGCCAAGGCCTAACTTTTATATGTTGTCGGTTTAGGATGGCTGTTTTAGCTGACGCAGTTGTTGTTGGGGCTGGTATCGGTGGATTGGCTGCCGCACTGGCACTGAGCCAGCGCAATATAAACGTATGTGTGATAGAGCAGGCAGACAAGTTGCGCAATGTGGGCGCGGGCGTGCAAATTTCAGCCAACGGTTTTCGTGTTTTGACTGCACTGGGAATTGGTTCTGCGTGTTTAACTTCTGCTTTACAAGTGCGTGCCATTGAACTGATTGATCATAAATCGACGAAAACTGTTTGCGAGCTAGATCTTGAAAAATACAACAAGGGCCTGGTGCATCTTATGATGCATCGGGCAGATCTGATAAATATACTCTTTAAGGCCTGCGTCGATGCTGGAGTTTCTTTTTTATTTGGGGAACGCGTGATGTCGGTATTAAACGATCCTAAGCCTGAGATTGTCACAGCGTCAGATCGATATTGTCCCGAGGTGGTAATCTGCGCCGATGGTGTTCATTCAGTAGGACGTAAAAGTCTCCTTGGCCAAGTAGCGCCTTATTTCACAGGGCATGTTGCATGGCGCGCACTGGTCCCTAACACAACCGATCACCCGGATGTTGCCAGAATATACATGGGTCCCAAAAAACATGTTGTCACTTATCCGATACGGGATCGGTCTGTGCTTAACCTTGTTTTGATAGAAGAGCGTGATAGTTGGGCTAAAGAAAGCTGGTCAGAGCAGGGGGATTCCAACGCCCTGCGGCACTCGTTCTGCGAGTTCAATCTTGGGACTGATGATCTGCTATCTCATGTTCATGAGCCGTATCTTTGGGGACTGTTTCGTCATCCAGTTGCTCAGAAATGGCATGCGGGCGGCGTAGTACTTTTGGGAGATGCGGCACATCCAACGCTTCCTTTTATGGCGCAGGGGGCAAATCTAGCACTCGAGGATGCTTGGGTTCTTGCCAGATGTCTGTCTAAGACATCGGCGCAGGAAACATGTCTGCAGACCTACCAAGACATGCGTAAAAAGCGGGTTGAGCGTATTATCGCTGTGGCCGAAGGCAACGCCTGGAAATATCATCTTACTTTCCCGCCTCTCAGATGGGCAGCGCATAGAACTATGTGGGCGATGTCGGCGGTCATGCCGGGGCGTATGGTCGGGCAATTTGACTGGATATATCGCTATGATGTCACAGCAGAGCCATAATAATTAGTCTTGCAAAGCGCAGCCTATCAAGCAATTTAGGATTTGGTTGACGTCTTCTTGGAACATAAAATTATCGCTGAACTAATTTTTGATGATGCCTACTGTGCTAAGGCATCTTATGAAAGCATGAAAACAGGAGTCCGTCTGTAACTGCAAACCCAAGAGCAATGATCGCAAAGCCTATCAAGGCTTCAGGCCCGACCTGTTCATCAAGAAATAACAGACCCAGACAAATGGCAAACGGTGGAATTAGAAGAGTGACGAGTAATAAATTAGCCGCACCCGCACGCGCAAGTATGGCAAAGTAGAGGACATAGGCCAATGCTGTTGATAAGAATGCTACGCCAATCAGGGCCGCCCACGAATTTTTAGAGATTTCTAGGTTTGGGGGACCATCAACCCAAAATACAATTGGAACCATTAATAGAGTACTGCCAATAAGCATACCGAGGGCATTCACAGAGGGGGTTGTCCAGTAAGCGCTACCCTTCCCCAAACTCCTGCAAAAGCATATGACAAAGCCGCGCCAAGGATCGCCAACTGAGCCAGATTTCCCAAATCGAACTCAGTCAACGCACTTGGTCCAATGATGCAGGACACACCGATTAGGCCCAGTGCGGTGCTGATAATTTTCTTTGTCGTCAAAGGTTCTTCTGCAAGCAATAGCCCTGTGACGACTGCAGCAAATATTGCAGTCATTGCATTCAAAATAGAAGCCAAGCCGCTGTCAATTTGTGTCTAGCCCCAGAAAATCAGGGAAAACGGCAGGGCGTTATTCAGGGCGCTCATCACCAAATAAGCTAGCCAAATCCGTGCCGAAACGGGGTCTTTTATTCCTTTAACTGCGACTATCAGCAATAGTATTGGCACTGCCCAGATCACTCTATGAAGCGTTACGGTGAGTGGTGGCACTTCCCGAAGTGCGATTTCGGCAAAGAAAAACGATCCTCCCCAAACGGCCGCGAGGGACGATAGCATTATCAGGGATTTTAAATCGAATATTCGCGTGGAAGAGGGCGTCACGTTGATTGGTCCGGACACGTTTATTGTTAGCGCCAATCTATGTTCGTCTGGATTAAAAACGCGACCCGTTTCTTGCTAATTAGGCGTTGGAACGTAGCGTTATTTCCCACAAACAGTGGTTTTGACAGCGGCTCTTGTCAGTTTTTGGGCGTTAAAACCTTGTAATGCGCTTCAAATAGCCGTTAAATAATTTTTTTTAAAACGCTCTAATTATCTAGTTTGACCCAAACGGGAACATGATCAGATGGTTTTTCGCGATCCCGCACATGTTTATCGATCTGGCAATCGACCAACATATCCGCACAAGATGGCGTCATCAGAATATGGTCAATCCGTATGCCATCGTTGCGGTTCCATGCGCCGGCTTGATAATCCCAGAAACTATATTGCCCCGGTGACGGGTTGCGGGCGCGGAACGCATCGGTAAAGCCAAGCGCAACAATCCGGCGGAATGCATCTCTACTTTGAGGCAGAAACAAAGCGTCATTGGTCCAGACTTGGGGCGTTGCGGCATCTTCTGGCTGCGGGATTATATTGTAGTCACCGGCCATCAATGCGGGCATTTCTGACTGCATTAAATCTTGGGCGCGGTTATATAGTCTTTCCATCCAGCTGAGTTTGTAATCGTATTTAGGCCCCGGAGCAGGGTTGCCATTTGGCAGGTAAAGGCCACAGATATGCAGAGCTTGCTGACCAATCACTGTGGCTTCGATCCATCTGGCCTGTTCGTCGCTGTCGTCGCCGGGCAGACCGAAGCGAATATTTTCCAGTGGCTGCTTTGAAAGAATGGCAACGCCGTTAAAGGACTTTTGTCCGTGGGTGTAAACATTATAGCCCCGATGTTCGAAAAGCTCGCGTGGAAAGCCTTCGTCGACTGATTTGACCTCTTGCAATAGAGCGATATCTGGTTGGGCTTCATCGAGCCAGTCGCCCAGTGCATTGATGCGCGCTTTTATACCGTTAATGTTAAATGTCGCAATTTTCATGAAAAGCCTCTTAGATCGTTGGGTCGATCCATAGCTGAAAATTGCATCTAGGCACAAATGATTCGGGCTATTTTCCCTGAGAAATATAAATAAATAATCAAGATAAAAAAATACTTTCACAACTTTAACGCTTAAGTCCCAAGTGTAAAGCAAGTAAAAATAATATCGTCTTCTAAAAATACACCTTTAGATTGCATTAAGTGACCTCATTAACAAGGTGTCTATCAAAATGACCACTTTGAAACTGAAAACAACTGTTCTTGAATTACTGATCTACGATACAGATATGCGCAATGTAGCTGGCAATGAATTATTTTTTTCCTGTGCGACGCCCACCGCTGACACACATCTCTTAGATTGCGGTGCGACAGAACTTTTCTTCCCTTTCTCTGAGCCTGTTAAAGCCTGGGCCAAAATCAAATCTGATTTTAAATCCCACACAAAATCTGATCAATCAAATCGCTTTTGACCTAAGGTCAGAACCGCAGATGCTTCCTCACGGAAGTCCCTAAAATACTATATGCGGTTCACTTAACCTTCTTACCTTAAATTAAGGGAATAAAGCCAGGTCTAATGTGGTTGAATTGAAATTTCCGGATCGCAATAACTCTAAACACGACAGGGTGGCAGCTACATTGCAGAACTTTGCTGATAATCGGCGTTTGGATCAGGAATTATTTTGGTTGAAGGATAACGGAGAGCTTTTAAATATATTTTGAACATATAAAGTTACTGCGGCTTGGATCAATTGCAAGCGCATCAAAGTTTTTATGATACTGTTGGACACTTTCTTTCATTTTTACACAATATAAGCGTTTTTAAGGTCAATTACTGAGGACCTTTTGGAACTGGGGTTTGAAAAAGGCAAATTTGAAATCATAGAAAAAATTGACCTAAATGCTGATTTTCTGTCGGGTGGCTGTATCGTAATAGACTTTGCTGGTATTGAGCATAACTAAGGCTGGGAAAACTAGATTGTTTCTCAGCTTTCTGCTTATACAGTTTCAGTGTGATCGGGATCTCGAGATGAAGGTGATTACTATAAGTATCTTATTTGTAAATGGCTTATGAAGCTTCGGGATAAAAAGAGATATTCAAAAATAAAATAAACAGGAAAGAAATGAGATTCCTACACGCGTACCCGCCTATTTTTGCCCTCAGAGGAATGTCGGACAGCAATTTTTCAATTGGATGAAAACTGCAGAACAAAATGTGATAAGATGCGAGGGCAGATTTCAATCGATTTATCTGAGGAAGGCTATAATGTTCTGCGTATTACTAAGGAAGCCTATGATAAGTCAAGGTTTTTTAGTAACTCCGTCCACAGTAATGTTATTTGTCCCACTCTCCACCAACGTCGCTGGCACTATTATGCCAGATTTGATCGGCGCATAAGGCTCTGAAACTTGAAGGCCATGATCTTACATCGAAAAGCTTGTGCCGCAACCGCAAGAACTTGTGGCATTGGGGTTTTCGATGATAAAGCGCGCACCGATCAACTCTTCTGAAAAATCGATCACTGCATTGTGTAGGAACGGAAGCGACGTACTATCCACGACGACTGCCTGCCCATTGCCATTAAGAACAAGATCGCCTTCCGTTTTGGTATCTAGCAGAATATCGTACTGAAACCCTGAGCAACCACCACCCGCAACTGCAATTCGTAAGGCCATTCCCTCGTCGGCTGCGCCTATTTCGGCCAGCCTTTCAAAAGCGCGTTCGGTCACTTTTGGTGGTAAATTCATTTTTGATGCTCCAAAAGGTTAACTCTTCCGACAACTGTTAATATACTACCTATAATATCATATAACAAGGAAGGCCGGTAAATGGGTGAAATTTTCTGTTCCGACCCTCAGTTCAGCCGCGGACGGCTATTCTCAGAGGAAGAAAGTACGTTTCGATCGGCCTATCAGCGCGATCGAGATCGCATAATTCACAGTAGCGCTTTCCGGCGGTTAAAGCACAAAACCCAAGTTTTTATTGAGCATGAGGGGGATTATTATCGCACGCGTCTAACTCATTCTATCGAAGTGGCTCAAGTGGCGCGCACAATCTCGGGTGTTTTGGGGCTAAATTCTGAATTGACCGAAGCCGTTGCGCTGGCCCATGATCTTGGTCATCCCCCATTTGGCCATACAGGAGAGGACGCGCTTAATGAGCTTATGGCACCTCACGGTGGCTTTGATCACAATGCCCAGGCCTTGAGGATCGTGACAAGGCTTGAACGCCATTATGCCGATTTTGATGGGCTTAACTTGACGTGGGAAACCTTGGAAGGGATTGCCAAGCATAATGGGCCGGTTACTGGCGAACTTCCTTATGCCCTGAGTGATTACAACGATATTCATGATCTGGAATTAGACAGCTATGCCAGTGCCGAAGCCCAAGTAGCGGCCTTAGCAGACGATATTGCCTATAATAGTCATGACCTGCACGATGGTCTAAGGGCAGAATTATTCTCGACGGACGAACTTGCTGAATTACCCGTCTTGAATGACTGTTTTGCAAGGGTGGACACAAAATATCCGGATTTGAACTATTACCGGCGCCGCCACGAAGCGCTGCGGCGGTTTTTTGGGGTTTTAGTCGAAGATGTGATGTCTGTCAGTCAAGCCAATCTAAACGATCTGCGCCCTCAGAGTGCATCGGATGTGCGCTGGGCCGCTCGACCAATGGTTCAATTCTCCGGTCCGCTTTGGGCTGATCTTAAAGTGATACGCAAGTTTCTATTTCACCGCATGTACCGTGCGCCCAGTGTCATAATAATGCGGAAAGAAGTTACCAAGGCTGTGAACGACCTATTCTCCTTGTTCATGAAGCAGACCGATCTTTTGCCCAAACAGTGGCGCAAAGATGTTGCTGAAGTTGAGGATGAAACTGCCTTGGCGCGTATTGTGGCTGATTATATCTCTGGCATGACAGATCGGTTCGCACTTCAGGAACATAAAAGGCTGTTTGAAGGGGGGAAGATTTAAGCGGTCTGTCGGATACTGCTACCATCGGGTGTTATGCATTTGGGTTAGCCCGTTTTTCTGGGGGATGCAAAGAGTCAGATTGACCTTGACGGATAGCGTGATAAACCGCCTTCAACTCAAGGATTGCTTATTATGAACCTCTTTTCCGATATTCGTGCCTTAGTGATAGGAACGCTCGAGATGATGACCAAAGAGGGTGATCTGCCCGATGGGTTGAGTTTTGGCAATGTAACAGTGGAACCTCCACGTGATCCGCTACACGGCGAGATGGCAACCAATGCAGCTATGGTTTTGGCAAAGCCTGCAGGGCAAAAGCCACGCGATATTGCCCAAAAACTTGTTAGCATTTTGAGTACGGATGACAGAATTATATCTGTGGACATTGCGGGACCAGGTTTTTTGAACCTTTGTATTGTTCCTCATGTTTGGCAGTCACTGGTCAAAGAGGTGCTTTCGTCAGGCCGCGCCTACGGCACGTCCGCGATGGGGGCTGGCCAAACAGTGAATGTCGAATACGTTAGCGCCAATCCGACAGGGCCGCTGCATGTTGGACATACGCGCGGCGCGGTTTTTGGGGATGCATTGGCTGGCTTGCTTGATTATGCCGGTTATGACGTCACGCGCGAATACTATGTCAATGATGGTGGCTCTCAAGTCGACGTGTTGGCCCGGTCGGTTTATCTGCGCTATTTAGAAGCGCATGGGCAGGAGGTTGCTTTCGAAGACGGCACTTATCCGGGGGATTACCTGATCCCCCTCGGTCAAGCTTTGAAAAACAAAGTCGGCGACGCTTATCTGGATCAGGGCGAGCAGTTCTGGCTTGCTGAAATCAGGGAATACGCCACTGAGGCCATGATGGGAATGATCCGAGATGATCTCGCTATGCTTGGTGTGAGCATGGATTCATTTTTTAGCGAAAAATCTCTTTATGGAACAGGTGCGATCGAAGCAGCCATCGACAGTCTTCGCGCCAAGGGGCTGATTTATGAAGGTGTGCTTGAACTGCCCAAAGGCAAAAAATCCGAAGATTGGGAGCCGCGCGAACAAACCCTCTTTAAATCCACCGATCACGGAGATGATGTCGATCGTCCTGTTATGAAGTCAGACGGAAGCTGGACCTATTTTGCCCCTGATGTTGCCTATCATGCCGATAAGGTGAACCGGGGCTATGATCTTTTGATCAATGTTTTTGGGGCCGACCACGGCGGCTATGTCAAAAGGATGAAGGCGGCGGTCTCGGCGCTTTCTAGGGGGAAAATTCCACTCGACATAAAATTGACCCAGCTGGTCAGACTTTTCAAAGATGGTGAACCGTTTAAAATGTCCAAAAGGGCAGGGAACTTTGTTACTCTGCGCGATGTGGTGGATCAAGTGGGGGCAGATGTGACCCGTTTTGTAATGCTCACGCGCAAGAATGATGCGCCTCTTGATTTTGATTTTAATAAAGTGCTTGAGCAATCCCGCGAAAACCCGGTCTATTATGTACAATACGCCCATGCGCGGGGATACAGCGTGCAAAGACGTGCTGCTGAAGCTGGAATAAACGTGGATATTGCAACTCTTGGGGTGGCCGATTTATCTCGCCTCAGCCATGAGGCTGAGTTAGTAGTGATCCGTAGATTGGCAGAATGGCCCCGTTTGATCGAGATAGCAGCGCGCACAAATGAACCTCATCGCGTGGCGTTTTACCTTTACGAATTAGCCAGTGATTTGCATGCATTATGGAATAAAGGTAATGAGGAGCCTGCTCTCCGTTTCCTCCAAGAGGACGATCCGGACACATCACAAGCAAAAATTGCCCTCGTACAGGCTGTTTGTGTTGTTATTTCTGCAGGTCTTGGTATTCTAGGTGTGAAACCGGTGGAAGAAATGCGCTAAAATAAGGCGCTAACTGTCGGCATGAGGCAATATAACCGTTTCCTTGAATTTAATTTGGGGCATAGCGGAGGGCAGTATGGTAGAGAACTTTGATGCGGGAGAGCCGCCTCTTGATGAGCCTAATTCACAGGCGACAAGCATAGGTCTTGTGGCTCAGATATTAAGTGCAGTGCTTAGCATAACGCTGGCTGTATCGATAGGCGTATGGGCCTACAAACTGGTGGTCCGCGACGTGAGCGGCATTCCTGTTATTGCTGCCTCAGATGAACCGATGCGCGTTGCTCCAGAGAATCCTGGGGGCATAGCGGCGGCGCATCAAGGCTTGTCCGTAAATGAAGTCGCTGAAGAAATTAGTAGCATTGATCCCGAACAGGTTACCCTTGCACCCAGACCAGTTGTTCTGATCCCGGATGATCTTCCCGCCAAAGATCTTCCTAAAACTATGGAACAGACAACTCAAGATACGATCTTAAATCCAAGTGCTGAAATTGATATGGCCGGATTGGCAAATCAAATTGCCAAAGATGCTTTGTCCCTTGAGGGTGATGAAAAAGCGATCAAGGTTGTGACTTTATCAAAGAACGGTATTCAAGATGCGCTGAGAGAGGCATTGAATACAAATGATGCGGTCGCCGTCATGTCGTCTAGCACAGTGTTGGTATCTTTGCGCCCCCGCAAACGCCCTGCCGATGCTGGTGTGACCACCGTAGCCGTCGATGCGGTGCGCGACATCGTACTCCAAGATCTTGCGGTTGGAACTGCATTAGTCCAGCTTGGAGCATTTGACAGTGACAATGTCGCTCGAACAGCATGGCTGCGATTGCGCCAAAAATTTCCAAGCTTTATGACGAAGCGAGGGCGTGTCATCCAGCGCGCGACGAGTGGTGGAAAAGTGTTTTACCGGCTAAGGGCGGCAGGGTTTGACGATTTGGACGATGCGCGACGCTTCTGTGCCCTTCTCGTAGCCAGCAACGCTGATTGTATTCCCGTCACTTTTCGGTGATGACCAATGCTAAATATGGTTGGTGTGCTGCGATCTTTGGATGCGCGGGCACTGTTTTAAACGCAAGAGAAAAGGCTTTCTTTGCTAAAGCAGATCCTTTTGGATTTATTTTATTTGGTCGTAATATTCAAACTGCTGACCAGATCCGCGCTTTATGCGCCGATCTGCGCGATGTTGTTGGTTGGTATGTGCCGATTTTTATCGATCAAGAGGGCGGTCGTGTTCAGCGGTTGCGCGCACCTTTGGTAAAAGAATGGTGTGCACCTTTGGAGTATGTAGACATGACCGGAGAGAGTGCAGAGCAGGCGATTTTTGCTCGCTATTTTATGATCGCTCAAGAACTACGAGATTTGGGCATTACAGCCAATTGTGCACCAGTCGCTGACATTGCGCACCCCCAGACGCATAAGATTTTGAAAAACCGTTGCTTTGGTCGGGATGCGATGACTGTTAGCAGGCTCGCCAGAGTTGCCGCAAACGGGCTTTTGGCGGGGGGTGTTTTGCCGGTGGTCAAACACATTCCAGGCCATGGGTTGGCCCAAGTTGACAGCCATAAAGAGGCACCTGTCGTGACCGAAGCAAAAGAGGTACTTGACGTTAGTGATTTTGTGCCTTTCAAAGCGTTGAATTATTTGCCGATGGGTATGACGGCTCATGTCATATATCAAAACATAGATGCAAAACCGGGCACAATATCGGAAAAAATTATTGGTTTAATCCGCAATGATCTAGGGTTTGATGGTTTGCTGATGAGCGATGATCTCTCTATGCAGGCCCTTGGCGGTACAGTGGTAAAACGGGCCAAAGCCGTTATTGATGTCGGATGCGATCTTGTTTTGCACTGCAATGGTGAATTGGGCGAAATGCGCGATATCACAGACTCCATAGGTGAAATGAGTGCTACGGCTCAACTGCGCGCACACAAAGTTATGGCCTTGCATAACTCTTTGTCTGGCATCAAAGTAGATCTAGCGCAGGCGCACGCGCAGCTCGAGACAAGATGATCTAGCCGAGGCGGAATGACACAACTCGATAGCCCGATGAATGAGACACTGGACGTTGGTGAACGTTTGGACGCAGAAGCTCTTATTGTGGACGTTGATGGATTTGAAGGACCGCTTGATCTTTTGCTCAGCCTGAGCAGGACGCAAAAAGTTGACCTGTTGAAAATATCAGTTCTTGATCTGGCGCGGCAATATCTTGCGTTTATTGAACGCGCAAAAGAACTGCGTATCGAATTGGCGGCAGACTATCTTGTCATGGCTGCGTGGCTAGCATTTTTAAAGTCCCGTCTTCTGCTGCCGCCTGATCCAACCGAAGAAGGCCCTTCGGGTGAAGAACTGGCTGTGCGGCTGGCTTTTCAGCTAGAGCGCTTGCAGGCGATGCGCAATGCTGCTGCACAGCTGATGGCGCGTGATCAAAAGGGTCGTGATTTCTTTATCCGCGGCATTCCTGAAAAGCTCGAAATGGTGCGGCGCGTCACATATTCCGCAACTCTGCTTGATCTAATGCAAGGGTATTCGCGCATCCGAACAAAGGATGAATTCCGTCCGTTTCTGATAGATCGAAACAACGTCTTTACTATGGAAGAGGCGCTTACCAAAATGCGCGGACTGATCGGGTTTGCCGGTGATTGGACGGATCTTGCAAGCTATCTACCCGAAGATTGGCGCACAGATCCAGTGCGCCGCCGTGCTGCGACAGCTGCGAATTTTGCTGCGTCTTTAGAATTGGCCAAAGCCGGTCAGATTGAATTGCGCCAAAGCGGTACTTTTGAGCCCATTGAATTAAAAAGAAGGGGTGATTGATGAGTGATCCTGAACAACAGGATAACAATTCTGAACAGAGTTTGTTTGAGGCCCCTCCGATCAACGAACAGGAGCGGATGATTGAGGCAATTTTATTTGCCACTGCTGAGCCGATTACTGTAAGGGCTTTGAATGAGCGGATGCCGCATGGCTGTGACGCGGCAGAAGCGCTGGTTCACCTACGTAAACGCTATATAGGGCGCGGTGTTAATGTTATGAAAGTAGGCGACGCCTGGGCTATTAGAACGGCCTCTGATCTGAGTTTCTTGATGCAAAAAGAGCTTGTGGAAACGCGCAAACTAAGCCGTGCTGCAATCGAGACGCTTGCCATTATAGCCTATCACCAACCCGTAACACGGCTGGAAATTGAAGAAATTCGTGGTGTAAGTGTTTCTCGTGGGACAGTGGACCAGCTTATTGAAATGGAGTGGATCAGGTTTGGCCGGCGTAAACTGACCCCAGGTCGGCCTGTCACTTTTGTGGTGACACAAAACTTTCTTGATCACTTTGGATTGGAAAGCGCACGTGATCTTCCTGGTCTCAAAGAGTTGCGTGCCGCCGGGCTTTTGGAAAGCCAGCCCGCCATGGGTCCGTTTATTAGCGAACCGGACCTAGACGAGGAAATTATTAACGAGGATCAAAGTGAATTATTCGAAGACTAATAAATTAACACAAGTCTTATTCAATTTTATACAAACCTAAAAGTAGATGTAAGAGGTGTAACTAGAGTTTGGCTCCCTAAGATAAATAAAACTCCATTAAAGCGTAAGGATAGGGATGTAATCATGCGAAAAGTGCATTGGTAGAGGATAAATAGCGCTTTTGGCGCAATATCTCAGTGCAAGGCAAATAAAGAAGGACATAGTGATCGAAAAAATTGTTCTCGGGTCAAAGGCAAAATGCTAAAAAAGTCAAAGAGGCACTCTGCATTTGGTCTAAAATCAATCAGTTTTAAAGTGTTTGGAGAGTTTGAGGCCCTGGCCTTGGTAATTTGAGGCAATTTCTGATCCGTAAAGGCGCTCCGGCTCTTCACTCATTTTCTCGTAGACTAAGCGGCCCACGATTTGAGCATGTTCAAGGACAAACGGAGCTTCGTGGCAGCGTACTTCGAGTACACCATGCGATCCTGTACCTGATGCGGAATAGCCAAACCCCGGATCAAAAAAACCGGCGTAATGTACCCGAAACTCACCCACCATTGCAAGGTAAGGTGCCATTTCTGCTGCGCAGTGTGGGGGGATACTGATAGCTTCTCTACTGACCAAAATATAAAATGCGCCGGGGTCAAGTATGATTCGTTCCTCGGATGTCCGCACTTCCTCCCAGTAATCTGCCGGATTATAATGTTTAATTTTATCAAGAGCGATGACCCCTGTATGTGGTTTTGCCCGATATCCTACCAAGTCGCTAAGACGCGGTTTAAGATCGACAGAAAATCTCAAGCCCTCCGAGATAACAGCATTACCGGATACAATAGGTGTTTGTTTATGCAATTGGCGCAAGTCTTCGTCGGCAATAATGGTTTTGCCAGCCCGAAAAATAATTTGGTTTAGCATTTGCCCCATACGGGCAACAACGGAAAAAGAGCGCGGACAAATCTCGACATAGAGGTCGCCGCGATAGCCTGCGGGGACGCGGTCAAATTCAACTCCACTATCCGTTATAACACGCGTGAGAAGATCGAGCCGTCCGATTGATGATTTTGCAGATGCAGCAGCATTCATATCATTAGGTAGATCCAAAGACTCAAGCAATGGCACCACATAAACGCAGCCTTTTTCCAAAACTGCCCCCTCGCTCAAATCCATTTCGTGCATTTTGAAGATCTCAAGCCGATCTGAAACGCTGGCGTTTTTGCCGCTTAGAAAAGAGGCGCGCACGCGGTAAGCAACGGATCCAAGGCGCAAATCAAGCGATGCTGGCTGAATTTGTCTGGCGTTGATAGGTTGGGATGCCGATATTTGGCCAGCCTTGATCATTTGGGTCATCTGTCGGTCGGATAAAACGCCTGTCGGAAATGTGCTCATAGTCTCAATTACCTGCCGTTATGCATAAAACGCCCGCTGCATCATCTGCAAGCGGACGTTTTATGATTGGTCGGGCTAGCAGGACTCGAACCTGCGACCTCCCGTCCCCCAGACGGACGCGCTACCAGGCTGCGCTATAGCCCGACTTATTCCATGTTTCATAATGAATTTACGCACAGGAGCAAGCCAAAAATTGCGTTTGCAAATGTTCATATATACTGTCTGGACTTGCGCTGTTCCAGTCGCTTTTCAAGTTTTAACAATATTGGTTTTAAAAGTGCTACTTTATACTTATCAAAATTATCGTGTGAACTGAGGTGGGCCATAACGCTGTCATGCTTCGGTTCAACTAGTGGTGCAGTCTCGAGAAGCGGGTCTTCTTTGAGTTTTGTTTCGGGCGCATTTGTGAAATTGTCGTTGCTCCAAAAATTAAGAGTACGTTGGTCATTATTCAAAGATGATTGAGTTTTTTCAAAATCCGCCTTGACATCGGTGGGCGTTTTAGCACTCTGGCCCTCCCTATTTGTTAACCCCGGTTCTTTTGGTTGAATGTCGACCGCTGGTGAGCTGCTAATCAAATCTTGGGCCGGTTCAACCGCATTATCGGGTTTGGGTGCATTGTCCAAACTCCCCACAGCGATTGGGTCTACACGTTTACTATTATCGTCTTGGGCGCCGTCATGCGCCGCGATTTGAGATGCGGATGCTCCCTTGCCTTCGATTCCTGGAGCGGGAACGTCTTGCCCACTGGAAGGCAGTAACGCTGTCGCATTTTCTTCACTTACGTCGGTCGCAAAGTCAAAGATTTGGATTGGCTGCCAATCAGCTGCCTGATCTTCTTTAGTCGGTTCTTCCCTTATATCCGCAGCCCCATCTCGCCCCTCACCTATGCTGAGTGGCTGAGATAAACTGGAAACATGTTTGGCCCCTTGTTCGCGAAGGATTTTCTGAGCTCCTTTGATGGTTAAACCATCTTCATGCAATATCCGCTTGATCCCGCCGATCAGAAGCATATCCTTAGGTCGATAATACCGCCGGCCGCCGGCCCTTTTAACGGGTTTTATCTGCGAAAATTTACTTTCCCAAAATCGAAGTACATGTGTTGGAGTATCCAACCAATCGGCCACTTCACTAATGGTTCGAAATGCGTCGGCTGATTTACTCATGCCAATAAGTCACCTTACGTTTTACTATCCGCCGCAACCCGATCCTTCATGAGGTGAGATGGACGAAAGGTCAAGACCCGTCTTGGAGTGATTGGTACTTCTTCACCAGTTTTTGGGTTTCTGCCGATACGCGCATTCTTTTCGCGTACACTAAAGGTTCCAAAGGATGAAATTTTGACCTGCTCACCCTGCACTAGCGCATCAGACATGAGGCTTAATACTTTTTCAACCAGCTCTGCGCTTTCGTTTCTGGAAAGGCCAACCTCGCGAAAGACTGCCTCGCTAAGGTCCATGCGTGTTAATGTCTTGTCACTCATAAAATATATCCCCAGTTTTTTTTTGATTTTAGAGCCGAGCTATTTTGTGAGTCAATATGAATGACCGGTCCAAGCGAGCCAAATAGTTCTTTTTTTGCTTATTTTCACAAATTTGCCATTTTTTTTCGTGTTACCAGCGCAAGACAATAGCGCCCCACGCCAAACCACCACCGATTGCTTCCGTGACGATTAGGTCATTATCTTTGATCTGCCCATTCGCTTTTGCCACTGATAGCGCTAGAGGAATGGAGGCGGCGGAGGTGTTGCCATGGTCTTGAACCGTCTTAACGACCTTTTCGGGCGCAACGCCCATCTTTTTTACTGTGCTATTAATAATTCTTATATTTGCCTGATGTGGCACAACCCAGTCGATGTCTTCAGCGCTTACTCCCGCTTTTTGCATGGCAACTTCTGCCGTTTGGGCAAGTTTTTCAACAGCATGACGAAATACCTCTTTACCCTGCATTCGAAGGTAACCCGTCTGGCCAGTTGAGACGCCTCCATCCACATAAAGGATACCTCTGTGCCGCCCATCAGAGTTTAAATCGACAGAAAGAATTCCCCTGTCGTCGCTCGAACCCTCGCCTTGTTCAGCTTGTAATATAACGGCGCCAGCCCCATCTCCAAAAAGGACGCAGGTCGCCCGATCTTCCCAGTCCATCAAACGGCTAAATGACTCCGCTCCAATTACCATTACTCGCTTCGCTTGACCTGACAGGATCTGAGCATTGGCAGTGGACAGAGCAAAGACGAAACCAGCACAAACTGCCTGCACATCATATGCAAAGCCACTGGTCATATTTAGTCCCGATTGCACGCTAGTTGCCGCCGACGGGAATGTGAAATCCGCCGTTGATGTGGCAACGATAACTGCGTCTAAATCATCCGGCTCAAGTCCTGCGTCGGCAAGGGCTGCTTGGGCTGCGTTGGTTGCCATATCGGATGTCCTCTCTCCCTCAGCAGCAAAATGCCGCCGCTTAATGCCGGAGCGTGCTTGGATCCACTCGTCCGATGTATCAAGAGAGGCTTCGAACTCGGAATTTTCGACTATTCGTTCAGGAAGGTAATGTCCAACCCCTTTAACTACTGCCCGTATCGTCATTTGTTTATTCCGCTTCTGATGTCGCGTTTTCTTCATCGTGCGTCAATGTGTTGACGGATGCAACCCGAGCAGCAATTTTTTGTGAAAATTGTGAGTTTGCCAAGGTTACGGCAAGCTTTATCGCTGCACTTACCCCTGTCTCGTCTGCGGTACCATGCGATTTTACCACAGTCCCGTTAAGTCCAAGAAAAACGCCCCCATTCACGCGACGGGGATCGATTCTTTTACGCAATCGTTGCAACGAGGAAACGGCAAGCAATTGGGCTAGACGGGAAAGTGGTGAATATTGAAAAGCTTGGCGCAAAAGCTCGCCAATCAGCTGCGCCGTACCCTCTCCGGTTTTGAGTGCAACATTGCCTGTAAAACCGTCTGTCACAATCACATCTGCTTTGTTGCCCGGAATATCACTGCCTTCAACAAATCCAACAAATTTGTAATCTCCTGACTGCTCATACTGGGCAATCAATTCATGCGCTTCGTGCAACTCAGAACGTCCTTTGTGGTCTTCCGTGCCAACATTCAAAAGACCAACTTTTGGTAGTGAAATTTTTAGACCGTTACGCGCGTAAGATACGCCCATAAGAGCGTATTGAAGCAAGTCCTTGCAATCAGCTCTTATATCTGCCCCCACATCAAGCATCACATTAAAACCCGTTTTGCTTCGCGAGGGCCACAAAACAGCGATTGCAGGACGATTTACCCCAGGAAGTTTGCGCAAACGTATCATACTCAAAGCCATGAGGGCGCCAGTATTGCCACAGGACACACATACCTCTGCTTGGCCATTGCGCACGCATTCAAGGGCTGACCACATCGATGTAGATTTGCCATTCCGCATTATCTGGCTGGGTTTATCCGTCATCGACACTGCTTCGTCGCAATGACGCACTTCGCACCGCCCGCGCA
Organism: Paracoccaceae bacterium; assembly: GCA_029247845.1. GTDB lineage: Bacteria > Pseudomonadota > Alphaproteobacteria > Rhodobacterales > Rhodobacteraceae > LFER01. The sequence goes on from JAQWKM010000178.1 coordinate 26,543, forward strand.
GTACCGTTCGAGCGGCAACCAGACGGTCTAGATCATCTTTGGGCCCGTGCACAATAAAATGAAGGTTTGGGTTCTTCTCAGCGGATGCTGCCATCCCTAAAACAATAGGCAGCGGACCACGATCTCCACCCATGGCATCTATGCTTAGTACCGTACGCGCCTGAGTGGTTTGTGATTGATCGGGTTTAGCGGTCATTTGCGTTGTTGCCGAACCGCGTTAGGCAGCATCCTCGTCTAGTTCGATCTCTTCGACCAATGCGATGATTTCGCGATCGCTATAGTGGCCGCAAGATGCACATACATGGTGGGGACGCTTAAGTTCTCCGCAATTTGTGCATTCATTTGGGTTGGCCGCAACCAAGCTGTCATGAGCGCGTCGATTGTTGCGACGTGATTTGGATACTTTATTCTGTTGGACAGCCATGTCTCAACCCCAATTGTTAGAGGGCGTAGGCCCTGTGTTCCGTACATATACCTAATGCACTTATATTGCTTTGCGCACTGGGTACAGCTTTATTCAGCAAGAAGGCGGCAACATACCTCTATATTTCAATTTGGCAAGGGGCAAAGGCGTTAAATTATGTGCCTTTGGATAATTTATCCATTAGAGACGATAGATTGGCGAAGGGTTTTGCGTCTTCGTCGCTAAGCGGGATGATGCCGGGTGCTGCGATTACCTTTTTTTCAAAGGATGCACCGGCCGCTTTGGGGTAGGTTGGCAGCTCGATCGCTAGTGCTTCAATTAAAACCTGCATAAGGTCCAGTTCTGTTTGAAGGGGCTCAAGAGTGTCATCTTGTTGCATCTCCATCTCGCCGTCCAACCCGCCGGAAGTCTCATCTTGTGCCTTTAGAGGAAGATAATTGCGTTCCGCAATCGAATCTATTCGCGTCTGCACCGGTTCAAGCGTGAGAACGCAGGCCTGTTCGACGGTCGCCCCAATATGGGCCTTCAAACGCCAACGATCTTTGCCGGTCGCTCTCAGAGTACCATCTAGGCGAAGTTTCGCCAAGCTAAAAAGCCCAAGATCATTTGCAACATTTCTACAAGCCTCGTTTGAGGGTCTTATGTCAAATTTGTAAGGCTTTCTCGGATTGACGTTCAAAAAGCGAATAATTGCCTGATTGGGGGGGGTGATCGTCATCTTGTGAAGATGAACCTTTCTTGATCGTTTTCTTTGCGTTATGAGGTTTAAATACAGCGCAATTAGAGACTATACAAGAGGCGACAGTTAGCAAGATGGACAAAGCTTTAGTTCGCACAGCAATGTTTACTGCCATGCTCATTCTAAGTGCATGTGCAGGTCAGTACAGAAATCATGGCTACATGCCGCCGCAAGAACGAATAGACGTATTGGTTGTTGGCGTTGATACACGTGAAGGAATAATTGAATCCGTTGGCGCCCCAACGACAAGCGGTGTCGCCGTAGAAAATGCAATTTATTACGTTCGCAGTCGCGTACACCATAGAGGCTATGCAAGGCCTGAGGAAATTGATCGTGAAGTGCTAGTGTTGAGTTTTGGAAAAAATAAAGTGTTGCGCAATGTTGAGCGTTTTGGAATTGAAAAAGGCCGTCTGGTTGTGCTCGAGCACCGTGTGACTAAACTCCCCGGCGGGGATAGAAGTATGCTGCAACAGATTTTGGCCTCTATAGGTGGATTTAATGCCGCATCTGTTCTGGATGGCCAATGACAATTTTATTGTCACATGGGACATGGGCAGGCCATAAGAGGTTGTGCGACACGATATAGCAAACGGAACACTGAGATGGCGTCTCTGATCAAAAGGAAATATGTTGCAAGGCTAGCAAATACACCTGGCGATATAATAGCCGCGCAAAAGTTGCGTTATAAAGCGTTCGGGTTGTCTGACGGCACAGGGTTGGACAGCGATAAGTTTGATCAGGTATGCGAACATTTTCTGATAGAAAATGGAAAAACTGGACAGCTGGTATGCTGTTTTCGGATCATGTATTTGCAGGGCGGTAGCGAGATTGAAAAAAGTTATTCCGCTCAATATTACGAGCTTTCCGCATTGCACGCCTACGATGGAAGAATCGTTGAAATGGGACGTTTCTGCGTGGACCCTGAGGTGACAGATGCTGATGTCCTGCGCGTAGCTTGGGGCGCAATGACGCGCTATTTTGAAGCTCAGGATGTCGATCTTCTGTTTGGCTGCACATCCTTTCAAGGGACAGATGCTAATGCCTATCGGGATGCTTTTGCAATGCTGCGCGATAAGCATATTGCGCCTAAACGCTGGCTGCCTAGGGTCAAGGCGCCAGATGTGTTTCGCTTTACTTCTCGACTGCGGCGTAAGCCAGATATGAAGCGAGCGATGCGCGCCATGCCGCCACTTTTAAAGATCTATCTTATTATGGGGGGGTGGGTGAGTGATCATGCTGTTGTCGATAGCCATATGAATACGCTGCATGTATTTACCGGAGTCGAAATCGGTATGATCCCGCCTGAAAGAAAGCGGCTTTTGCGCGCCCTTGCTTGACCTTTTGATTATCCCGGATTAGCAGCGCGCTTATGGTACGCATTCCTTTATTACAACTCAGCGACATTTCTTTGACATTTGGTGGTAAGCCGGTCTTTCAAAGTCTCGATCTCATTGTACAGCCGGGTGATCGCGTGGCGCTTGTAGGGCGGAATGGCGCGGGCAAGTCAACTTTACTTAAAGTAATGGCCGCCCTGGTAGAGCACGACATGGGCTCTCGGGTGATACCGCCTCAGATATCGGTCGGTTATATGGAGCAGGAACCTACGATGGAAGGGTTTGTGACCCTTGGAGATTATGCGGCAAGTGGCCTTGATACAGGTGAAATGTACCGTGTTGAGCGGGCGGGTGAGGGGCTAAAATTTGATCCTGATCGCGCTGTGAGCACGGCTTCGGGAGGAGAACGACGCAGAGCTGCCTTAGCCAAAATTATGGCCGAAGCTCCAGATTTGATGTTGCTGGATGAGCCGACCAACCATTTGGATATTGAGGCTATTTCTTGGGTTGAGAACGAATTAAAAACCACTAATGCCGGTTACGTTTTGATCAGTCATGATCGGGCGTTTTTGAGGACGCTCACGCGGGCAACGCTCTGGATTGACCGCGGTAGTGTAAGACGTAATGAAAAAGGGTTTGGTGAGTTTGAAAGCTGGCGCGATAAAGTCTGGGAAGACGAAGATATGCAGCGACACAAAATGGATCGACGCATAAAGTCAGAAGGACGTTGGGCCGTTGAAGGAATTAGTGCTCGTCGCAAACGCAATCAGGGGCGTTTGCGTGCACTTCAGGATTTAAGGGCGAATCGTGATGCAATGATACGCCGACAAGGGGCGGCCGCTATGGTGCTATCGTCGGGGCTTAAATCAGGCCGTAAAGTGATCGAAGCACGAAGTGTTGATAAAACATATAATAATCAGGTAATTGCCAGGCGTTTTTCACTTTCCATTCAACGTGGTGATCGTGTAGCCTTTGTTGGTCCCAATGGTGTGGGCAAGACGTCATTGCTCAAACTTCTAATGGGCCATGAAACGCCTGACGCTGGTGAGGTTAAATTGGGAACCAATTTGGTGCCCGCTATCTTTGATCAGGCTCGTGCCCAGCTTGACCCAAATATGACGCTCTGGGAAAGTTTGACCAGTGACCCTGAGATGGGTGTATCGGGAAAGGCTGATCAAATTCTAGTACGTGGAGTACCCAAGCATGTGGTGGGCTATCTCAAAGAATTCCTGTTTGAGGATGCCCAAGCAAGGGCGCCGGTGCGCTCACTTTCAGGGGGCGAAAAAGCGCGGCTTTTGCTCGCCAAGCTAATGGCAAAGGAAAGCAATCTTTTAGTGCTTGACGAGCCAACCAATGACTTGGACGTCGAGACCCTTGATCTTTTGCAAGAGCTGCTGGATGATTATGATGGAACGGTGCTTTTGGTTAGTCACGATCGGGATTTTCTGGACCGTATTGCGACGACCACAGTGGTCATGGAGGGGGATGGCCAGACGACTGTTTATGCTGGTGGTTGGTCTGATTCTCAAACCCAGAAAAAAGAGACAGCTGCGGTTGAGAAAAAGAACGAGAAAAAGGTAAAAGCTGAGTTAAAAATTGCTGATGATAAATATGAGAATGGGTTGAATTTTACTCAGAGGCATCGTCTGAAAGAGCTTCCTGGCTTGATATCAAAATTGGAAGCAGAAATCAAAAAACTGGAAGATTACATTTCTGACCCAGAGCTTTTTGCGCGCGAACCAATAAAATTTCAAAAGGCCACTGACGCGCTTGTTGAACGTTACAGCGCCCTGAGTGACGCGGAAGAAGAATGGATGTTGCTTGAAGAAAAGGCATAGTTTTTAATTTTCGCATGCACCCGCTAAGTAGTCTGTTTATTTACACAAATTTGTAATCCCATCTAACAATGCCTTAATTTCTATACAGAAAGTTATCTAAAGACTGATCGCAGCCTTGGGGCCACTTAAGAATTTTTGCGAAGATGCTGTCTTATAGTATGTAGTATGGATTACAACTATTATTTGTAAGTTTATTATTCCAGATTTACAAATCTTGCTCGTTTTGCTGCGACGTTATTGGTGGCAATCTTACCTGCGTAGTGCTGGCTTGGGATATGATAGCCAAACAAGATATGGTCTCGCTTGCAGCGGAGATTGATTACTCTGAAACCGCTTCTGATGTGCTCGATCAAGACAGGTTTTGAGCTAGCTATTTTTTGCCCGAAGTCGAAGTTAATTTTGCGGTCATGCAGGCATCTCTCTAGGTGCGGATTTGGCGTAAGCCTATGGCTATAGAACCTATCGACTCGCCCTCACTAACGATAAAAATTCGTTAGATAGACCAGAATGGAAATTATTTTGGGGTGCTATTGCATAATCATCGAACTTGGTCTGCGCCGATTGACTAGCGCGCCTTAAACGAAGCTCTAAAGATTTTTGGCTAATCTGGAAATCAACTAGATGACTGCTTTCTGGCAAAAGGCATTTAAGGGTTTTTGACAATGGTGCTCGTCCAGCAAGAGTATGACATGCGCTTTCAAGTGTGAAATGCCTTTGCCAGTTGGCATTAAATAGGATCCGGCCATAGGATCTGCGGCTTCTGCCTTTGGTGGGCGCCTACGCGATCAAGCCTATCTGTAAGAGGATTGCATAACTTTTTTGTAGCATCAAGATATGGGCATGCTCTCGACCATTTTTGCATACATCAGACTACAGCTGGGTAGTGCCATTAAAATGTCAGGTGCAGTCGGACCTCTGACTTAGAAGCCTTAAATACGGACAGGGCGGTCTGGGCGATTAATTTTTAAATATACCTCTCATGCCTAGAGTTGACTTTGGGCAGGGGTGGAGATCAACTGGAGTCTTGTGGGATAAACTGCGCTGACGACTCAGCTGTGCACGCTCTTTTTGTGCTAAACCAGCTGTTACTTAGCCAGTTCTTAAATTGGGCTTAAAACTTCTTGCAATCGGCGCTCGCTTTGCGTCAGGTATCAAAAAGCGCGATTAAAAGGAGTACTTTTTGTCTAACCTGCCTACTCCAAGGGGAAAATTGACTCAAAATCGTGACTTGTCTGCGCTCACTTGGTTGCGTGTGGGCGGGCCGGCGGACTATTTCTTTCAGCCTGAAGATGAGGCGGATCTTGTACAGTTTTTGCGTGATTTGTCCGAAGACTTTGCTGTATTTCCAATGGGGGTCGGCAGCAATCTGATCGTGCGAGATGGCGGTTTGCGCGCTGTTGTGATCCGCCTTGGCCGTGGATTTAACCAAGTGATTATTGACGGCAACCAGGTGATTGCTGGTGCCGCAGCGCTCGATGCAATGGTGGCCCGAAAAAGTGCTGAGGCAGGGGTCGATTTGACCTTTCTGCGTACTATTCCGGGCAGCATCGGTGGAGCAGTTTGTATGAATGCGGGATGCTATGGTTCTTATGTTAGCGATCATTTTGTTCAGGCGCGTGTTGTGACGCGACAGGGCGAACTCTTGACATTGGGGGCGGACGATATTCGCTTTGCATATCGCCAGAGCGATCTGCCGCAGGAATCCGTAGTTACTCAAGCGGTCTTTGAGGGATTTTTAGGGGATCCACACCTTCTTGCCGATCGCATGGCTGCCCAGTTGAAAAAACGCGACGAAACACAACCCACTAAGGACTGCAGCGCCGGCAGTACATTTCGCAATCCAGCAGGCTTTTCCAGCACTGGCCAAGCAGACGATGTCCATGATCTCAAGGCGTGGAAAGTGATTGACGATGCTGGTATGCGGGGCGCGTGCCTTGGTGGGGCGCAGATGAGCGAGAAGCACTCAAATTTTCTGATAAATAATGGTGAGGCCACGGCCGCTGATCTCGAAGGTCTAGGCGAGTTAGTCCGAAAAAGGGTTTTCAATCAAAGCAAAATTGAGTTAGTATGGGAGATTATGAGGGTTGGTGATCCAAACCTGGCAAACACTTGATAAACAGGTGCAAAAAATACGGTCAATTTGACCGAGATTGAGGCGAATTGGGAATGTCGAGCAGGACAAACCCGAAAGTTGTGGTTTTGATGGGTGGTTTCTCGTTTGAACGAGAGGTATCGCTTTCATCTGGGCGTGAATGCGCAGCGGCTTTGCGGGACGAAGGATTTGATGTGGTAGAGCTTGATGCTGGGGCGGATGTTATTTTGCGTCTTAAGGAGCTGTCGCCGGATGTCGTATTCAACGCCCTCCATGGACGCTGGGGCGAGGACGGGTGTATGCAGGGCATTTTGGAGTGGATGAGTATTCCCTATACGCATTCCGGTGTCCTATCTTCGGCGTTGGCGATGGACAAGCAAAAAAGTAAACAGGTTTATGCTGCCGCAGGTTTGCCGGTTGTGCATAGTGTGATTGTCCCCAAAGAAGATGTGATGGCGCGCCATGTGATGGATGCTCCTTATGTGGTCAAGCCCAATAACGAAGGGTCTTCCTGTGGGATATATTTTGTCCATGATGGGTTAAACAGTCCTCCTCGGCTTGATGATGATTTGCCCGATAACATGATGGTTGAACAGTATGTTAAAGGTCGTGAACTAACTACAACAGTGATGGGGCATCGGGCGCTTGGTGTTACCGAAATTCTGACAGATGGCTGGTATGATTACGATGCCAAGTACAAGGCTGGTGGCTCACTCCACGAAATTCCAGCAAATATTCCCCAAGAGATTACAGATGCGTGCCTAGGGTTCGCTATTAAGGCGCATGATGCCCTTGGGTGTCGCGGTATAAGTCGTACCGATTTTCGCTGGGATCAAGAGCAAGGTCTGGCAGGGCTTATTTTACTTGAAACCAATACGCAGCCTGGCATGACTCCAACGTCGCTCAGCCCCGAACAGGCCGCCGCTAAAGGTATTAGCTTTGGCGCATTTTGCTGCTGGATTGTGGAGGATGCGTCATGCCAAAGATAAACCGCGATCGCTATACCCCTATCGATCCGGCGCCGTCACTTTGGTCTTATCGGCTATTACGGCTTATGCTGAGCCCGTATCTGCGCCGCCTGGTGTTCTACGGGGTACCTGCGCTCTTAATGATAGCGGTAGGGATGCTTAATCTCACGAATGAGCATCGGCGTGAGAACGCTCTAACGACCTATAATGAAATGAAGATTTTTGTGACCGAGCGTCCTGAATTTATGGTCAATCTTATGTCGCTCAGAGGCGCGAGTGACTCGGTTATGCAGGATATCCGTGAAGTGGTCCCGATCGACTTTCCGGTAAGCAAGTTTGATCTTGATCTTGACCACATGCGTCAGATTATCCTTAGTCTTGATCCGGTCAAAGAAGCAGATGTTCGTGTCCGGTTTGGGGGGGTGTTGCAGGTTGATGTGGTCGAGCGTGTGCCGGCGTTTTTGTGGCGCCGCGACAACGGCCTTGAAGTGCTTGATGAGACTGGCATTTATTTGCGTACCGTTGCTTCTCGCCTGCAGTATGGAGACTTACCTTTGATCGCGGGCGAAGGAGCAGATGCTCAAGTGGCTCAGGCAAAACAACTTTTCGTAGCTTCAAAGCCTCTAAAAGATAGGCTGCGTGGCCTTGTTTTTATTGGTGAACGGCGCTGGGATGTTGTGCTGGATAAAGGGCAGCGTCTAATGCTGCCCGAAGAGAACCCTGTGCTTGCACTGGAACGAGTAATTGCACTGGATCAAGCCGAGGAATTGCTTACTCGGTCTGTCGAAGTGGTTGATTTTCGCCTGAAGAACCGGCCAACGCTGCAATTGCGCAGTGGTGCAATGAAAGAGTTTAGAGAAATAAAATTGATGCAGCTGGGACAAATTAAATGACCGACCTCTATCAAAAACAGCGCTTGATGCGGGCAATGCGCAAAGCGGCTATGCAACGGGGGGTGATTGCCGTTCTAGATGTCGGTACCACGAAAATAAGCTGTTTAATCCTTCGCTTTGACGCCGTTAACCTTAACGATGAAGGCGATGGTGTCGGATCTATTAGTGGTCATTCTGGTTTTAGCGTGATTGGCTCTGCCACAACGGCCTCACGCGGTGTGGGCTTTGGTGAAGTTTTATCAATGCGCGAAAGCGAGCGGGCCATTCGCACAGCGCTTCAGTCGGCTCAGAAGTTGGCAAATATCCGTGTAGATCATGTTATTGCATGCTTCTCTGGTGGAAAACCGAGGTCTTATGGAATCGCGGGTGAGACAAACGTTCTGAACCAAGTTGTCGCCGAGCAGGATATTGCGCGTGTTCTGGCTGCTTGCGATGTTCCGGATTATGGAGACGGACGTGAGGTGCTCCACGCTCAGCCTGTGAATTTTGCACTCGATGATCGTAGTGGCCTTGCCGATCCCCGCGGACAACTTGGCGAACGGCTCTCCACTGATGTTCATATGCTAACAGTAGACGAGAAGGTCATCCGCGATCTTGCCTATTGCGTGAAGCGATGTGATCTGGAGTTAGCGGGTGTTGCATCCTCCTCGTATGCTTCGGCAGTTTCCTCTCTGGTTGAAGATGAACAAGAACTGGGCGCGGCTTGTATCGATATCGGCGGTGGTGCTACTGGCGTTTCCATTTTTCTGAAAAAGCATATGATTTATTTCGACTCAGTGCGTTTGGGTGGCGAACATATTACCCGTGATATCTCAATGGGGTTGCAGGTCCCGATTGCAACAGCAGAACGTATTAAAACTATTAATGGTGGTTTGCTGGCGACTGGAATGGATGACCGCGATATGATCGAGGTGCGGGGCGAGACGGGTGATTGGGAACACGATCGCAGGTTGGTCAGTCGCACAGAACTTATTGGGATAATGCGCCCCAGAGTAGAAGAGATCCTCGAAGAAGTACGCAGTCATCTTGATGCGGCTGGATTTGAGCATCTGCCCAGCCAACAAATTGTCCTGACGGGTGGGTCGAGCCTCATTCCTGGCCTCGATGGGTTGGCCAGTCGTATTTTGGGCCAACAGGTCCGGTTAGGGCGCCCATTGCGCATTCACCGACTTCCGCAGGCATACTCGGGTCCAACCTGTTCCTCGATCGTCGGGTTGAGCCTGTTTGCGGCCCATCCTCAGGATGAATGGTGGGACTTTGAGATGCAATCAGAGGGCTATCCGACTCGTTCACTCAAGCGCGCAGTCAGATGGTTCAAAGAAAATTGGTAGCTAAGCAAACCTCGAAAAGAGGTGCATGGGGTATATTGAGTGAAAATCCTTCTATATTTGGTTTATGAACTGCTTTTTTGCGTGACGAGAGCTAAAGGATTGTTTAAGGTTTAACGTAATTATATCAAGAACAGCCTCGATTAAGGGGCATCAAACAGGCGGACGGATCTATGACACTTAACTTATCGGTTCCAGAGCATGACGAGCTAAAACCACGCATCACTGTATTTGGTGTTGGTGGGGCTGGCGGTAATGCCGTAGACAATATGATCGAAAAGCAACTGGATGGCGTGGAATTCGTTGTTGCCAATACAGATGCGCAGGCTCTGGCGCAGAATAATTCAGGAAACCGAATACAGCTTGGAGTGAAGGTCACGCAAGGGTTGGGAGCGGGTGCGCGCTCCAGAGTTGGCGCAGCGGCGGCTGAAGAAAGCATCGAGCAAATCGTTGATCATCTTGCCGGAGCACATATGTGTTTTATCACTGCGGGAATGGGGGGTGGAACGGGTACAGGTGCCGCACCAATTATCGCTCAAGCAGCGCGCGAGCTTGGAGTTCTTACCGTTGGTGTCGTGACCAAACCTTTTCAGTTTGAGGGTGCAAAACGCATGCGTCAAGCTGAAGAAGGGGTCGAAGCGCTGCAAAAAATGGTTGATACGCTTATTATTATCCCAAACCAGAATTTATTCCGCCTCGCAAATGAAAAAACCACATTCACCGAAGCGTTCAGTATGGCTGATGATGTGCTTTATCAGGGTGTCAAAGGTGTTACTGATCTTATGGTGCGGCCTGGGTTGATCAACTTAGACTTTGCTGATGTGCGCGCCGTCATGGATGAAATGGGCAAAGCGATGATGGGCACTGGAGAGGCGGAAGGCGAAGAGCGCGCCATTCAGGCTGCAGAAAAGGCCATCGCTAATCCTTTACTAGACGAGATCAGCCTGCGCGGTGCGCGCGGTGTACTTATCAACATTACAGGCGGCAAGGACCTTACCTTATTTGAACTTGATGAAGCGGCAAATCGTATCCGAGAAGAAGTCGATTCAGACGCAAATATTATTGTCGGCTCAACACTAGACGAAAGAATGGAAGGTATGATGCGTGTGTCTGTTGTTGCGACAGGTATTGACGCTTCTGAAATTATCCAGGACTTGCCTTTGCCACGTCGCGTGTCAGTTGATGAAGATAACGCTGGGCATTCTTTCCATGAGACAGAAGCAGTGGCCCCTGAAGACACAGCAACAGAGCCCGACCTATTTAAAAGTGTAGAAACCTTAGCTGAAGGGGAACCATCCTTCCCTCCAACTTCACCGACACGTCCAGCGGAAGCAGATGAGCTGCCACCGCCAGCTTATGAAGAGCCTGTGGCTCAGGAAGAATTCCAGAGCGAGAGTTTTGTCGCACCGCAGGCGCCACTGGTTGGCACTCCTTCGGATCAAGCTATGGCGCGTCTACGTAAAGCTGTGCAGAATTCGCCGGGATATGGCGATGCAGTGCCCGGAATGGAGGAAGAAAATTCCGATACAGATCGTCCACGCTTCGGGATTGGATCTCTAATAAACCGCATGTCTGGGCAAGACACTGATAAGAAAGCGCAGGCTGCGCAAAAACAGCCTACAGCGCCTGTACCACCACCATCAGTGCGTCAAGAAGAGGCGTAACAAGATGAGATTACTGATCCAGAAAAGGAACGTATTGAGGTTCCAGCGTTTTTGCGTCGTCAAGCCAATTAGATTGTCATCATTTTACCGTGAAGGCCATTCTTAGGAGTGGCTTTTTCTAAAATTATAGCGAGAGATTAATTCGAATTGGCGGATTTTCGCCGTGCCTAGGCCCTGATGTTACAAATAGACACAAAGTTTGAGTTGAGTTGAAAGAAATTAATCAATAAAAACATATACTATGAGGCTTTACGCTTTAATCATACACTTCGAGGACTAAATTGCAGTCAACGTTATCCATACCATTGCGGTTTTCCGGGTGCGGTTTGCACAGCGGACTAACAACTGTGATAACGTTATGCCCTGCTCCTGCAGATTATGGTATTCGCTTTGTACGAACTGATCAGCCTTTGGAACGAGCGGTTGTTTCTGCCACTTGGGATTTGGTAGAGACGTCACCGCTTTGTACTAAAATAATCAATGATGCTGGCGTGTCTGTCAGTACGGTTGAACATGTTTTGGCAGCACTTGCAGGCTGTGGCGTACACAACGCCCGGATTGAGATAGACGGTTCAGAAGCGCCAATTTTAGATGGCAGCGCGCGGCCCTTT
>JAQWKM010000003.1 GCA_029247845.1 Paracoccaceae bacterium
ATCCCTGATGCTGCACGGATTTTGGGTGAAGGCTGGATGGAAAACCTGCGCAGTTTTGGTCAGGTCAGCGTAGGAGCAGTGAGACTTCAGAGCTTGCTTAAAAGTATGTCTCTGCGTTGGGGAGATGCCCCATTCAAAGCAGAGGAAGAAGGAATATTCCTTATCGTCTGCCCGAGCGACGACCACACATTGGGTCCACTTGTTCTTGCTGATCAACTGCGTCGCAAAGGGTACTCTGTTAATATAATGATGGGTGTTTCAGATGAGACACTGATAGAAACGGCTCAATCCGGGAGTTATGAGCTGATTTTGTTCTCGTGCTCGTGTATTGTGGCCTTCGAAGATGTTAAAAAGGTAGCATCTATGCTTAAATCTAAAGTTTTGGATCTTCCCACAATGGTTTTAGGTGGCCCAGTTATTGACCTGTTAGAGGAAGATGACCATCACCAAGTTGAAGTTGACCTAATTACCAATGAAATCGATGTCGCTCTACAAAGTGCCAACAGGAAAAAACCAACCCAGCAGGGTATTGAAAGAGTTTCTTAATGAAAACAAGCCACTCCAAATTTTGGGACTTTGGTTCTGTCCCAATGATCGAGCCAGAATATCTTGGAAGTATCCTTGCTGCAGGATCTGATATTGCATTATTTGTAAAACTTAATGGAAAAATCCTCTCAATCCTCGTTAACGAAACTGAAAAGGGGTTAGGAAATTTAGATCACTGGCAGGGTCGCTCAGTCCAAGATTTTTTAACACCCGATTGCTTGCCAAAGTTCGATAATGTGTTTGAAAAAATCTCTAATGGCCAAAATGTCTTACGCTCCGTTGAGCTAAACCATCAAGATAATGCGGTATGGAAATTTCCAGTTCGTTACAGCATTCACCGCGTTGGCAATCAAGACACTGTATTGATGTTAGGCAGAGACTTAAGGTCTTTAGCGGAGACACAACAGCAATTGGTAAAAGCCCAACTAGCAATGGAACGCGGGTACGAGGAAAGCAGAAAATTTGATGCGCGATTTAGGATGTTGCTGTCTCACACTCGAGATGCAATTGTTTTTCTATCCGCTTCGGACGGACGCATTAAAGAAGCAAACCCAGTCGCTGCTGAAATATTGGGCGAAGACATAGATATGCTGCAGGGATCACTCTTTTCCAGCCATTTTAAAAATCGTAGAACCGGTGAATTCTTGGACAGTTTGCTAAACGCCTCAGAATCTGAGCCTGCGGTTGAAATCAGGGGTGCTCTAGAGTTTAGCAATAGCGAAGTAAGGCTAAGCCCTTCAGCATTCCGCTCTGCAGGAGAGCGGTTCATTCTTTGCAGACTTGAAACAGATGAACAAAAAGTAGTTAAAGATGACGATTTGTCCAAAAACCTTTTATCACTTTACCAGGCTGGTTCTGACGCAATTGTCTTTACACAGGCTAATGGCGTAATAGAGGTCGCCAACAATGGTTTCCTTGACCTTATAAATGCACCTAGCCTTCCGAAGGTCCAAGGACGTAGTCTAGCTAATTATCTTTCGCGTGGGCAAATCGACTTGGCTTTGATGTTGGACAATGTCGTTCGAAGTGGGCAAATGAGGATTTATGCGACTGAAATTCGAAATGAATTTGGAGCAAAGTTAAGCGTCGAAGCATCAGTTGCTCATTTAGGAACTGCCAGTCGACCTCTGGTTGCATTTGTGATCCGCGACGCCAATCGGGCCGAAACGCTTCGGCCAAGATCAACACAATCTACAACACCCTCCCATTCCAGTATCGCAGAGCTTGTTGGCTCGGCTACACTGAAGGAAATTGTTGGTGAGACTAATGATATGATTGAGAAAATGTGTATCGAAACTGCGATTAGTATGACAAAAAATAATCGAGCTGCAGCGGCTGAGATGCTAGGACTGTCACGGCAGAGTCTTTATGTAAAACTTCGCAAAATTGGACTTGTCTCCAAAGACTAGAATTTTTAAAAACCTTTACCAAACAAATTGCAGTCAAAATTTACCACTTAGGTAAGTTTGTTTGCTTGCGTAATCGAACAATGTAATGCAAACTAGACACATGACTGTCTTGCAAGATTTACACTCGAGACAAGTGCCCAATTTATTTGCAGCGCTTGAGCTTATAAAGCCTATCACATGGTTTCCACCCATGTGGGCGTACACCTGTGGAGCTGTTTCCGCGGGTGTAGGTTTTGGCTCGCAGCTTTGGATCGTTTTTTTGGGTGTTTTCCTGGCCGGACCTGTCGTGTGTGGTATGAGCCAAGCGGCTAATGATTGGTGCGACCGCCATGTGGACGCAATAAATCAACCCGAAAGACCAATTCCATCAGGTAGAATTCCAGGTAAATGGGGCCTTTGGATCGCATTAATTATGACATCTATCTCATTGATTATGGGAACATGTCTTGGTGTTTGGGGCTTCACTGCAACCGTAGTAGCCGTGATGGCGGCTTGGGCTTATTCTGCAGAACCCTTGCGCTTTAAAAAATCTGGCTGGTGGGGGCCCGGACTGGTTGGGCTTTGCTATGAAGGCCTACCTTGGTTTACAGGAGCTGCTGTTATTTCAGCCTCAATGCCAAGTACGAAAGTCATTATCGTCGCCACACTTTATGCAATTGGCGCGCATGGAATTATGACACTCAACGACTTTAAGGCGTTGGAGGGTGACCGCCAGACTGGTATTCGCTCTCTTCCAGTTGTTCTTGGCCCACGCTTAGCGGGACTCGTCGCGTGCATAACGATGGCTATCCCCCAATTTATAGTCGTCCTGCTACTTTATATTTGGATTGGCCCGTCACTTTATGGAATTGTAATATCTGCGCTTATACTGGGGCAGGTCTGGGCGATGCAAGTCATGATGAGCGATCCAAAAGAAAAAGCGCCTTGGTATAATGCGACTGGTGTCACGATGTACGTCAGCGGAATGATGGTTTGCGCATTTGCATTACGCGCTCTGGAGGCCGGGTTGTGAACCTTAGCTGGATTTCAATAATAAGGCTTGGACTCGTGCAAATGAGCCTTGGTGCAATCGTCGTTCTAATGACTGCAACGCTTAACAGGCTCATGGTCGTTGAGCTTGCGCTGCCTGCCATTCTTCCAGGTGTCTTGGTGGGTTTACATTATGGCATTCAAATTACACGGCCAAATTGGGGGTTTCGCTCAGATAAAGGTGGACGACGGACACCATGGATAATTGGTGGTATGGCTATTTTGGGGGCTGGCGGCATTTTAGCAGCAACGTCTATTCAAATTTTAGATAATAATTTTGCACTTGGCATGCTGACCTCTTTAAGTGCGTATCTTTTGATTGGCATTGGGGTTGGAGCGTCAGGTACATCCCTGTTGGCTCTCCTAGCAACTTCAACTGCGCCCCGCCGACGCGCAGCTGCGGCAACAATCACTTGGTTGATGATGATTGCAGGTATTGCCATTACGGCAGGAACCACAGGCGTGATGTTGGACCCATATTCACATGCACTTTTAATCAAGATTGTTGCAGTCATCTCGGCTGGTGCAGTTTCTCTAACAACGCTTGCAATGTGGAAAGTGGAAACCGGACAAAATCAGCCCAGTCCAGAGCAGGAAACCTCATTTATTGAGGGGATTGCCGAAATCTGGTCTGAGCCCAAAGCCCGCCATTTTGCTATATTTGTATTTTTGTCCATGACTGCGTACTTCATGCAGGAACTTATTCTTGAGCCCTATGCGGGACTGGTTTTCAGCTTCACACCGGGTGAATCAACATCACTGTCAGGCGCACAAAACGGGGGTGTATTTCTTGGGATGCTCTGCGTTGGTATAATCTGCACTGGCTTGAACCTTGGTAGTCTAAAAGTCTGGATTGTCTCAGGATGCGTTGGATCAGCGGTTAGCCTCGTTGGGATAGCGTGTTTGGGAATGGGTGCGCCTGCGTCTAACCTTTCAATCGCAGTCGTCTGTCTGGGATTCTTTAATGGTATGTTTGCTGTGGCGGCAATTGGCTCAATGATGTCTCTCGCCGGGCAAGGCCGCGATAGCAGAGAAGGCACTCGCATGGGAATTTGGGGGGCGGCGCAAGCAATTGCGGCAGGCTTTGGTGGTCTGCTCGGAGCCGTGTCAGTCGATCTTCTGAAATTTGTCTCAGGAACTGTGGCAACAGCTTATGGAAGCGTCTTTTTACTTGAGGCGGCGATTTTTCTCGTCTCAGCAACTATGGCGATGAAAATTATGTCGGAGCGATCCATATCGCCTGAAATGGTACCGGGAGAATAAGAATGTTTGATGTTGTAGTAATTGGCGGTGGACCCTCTGGCGCGACCGCTGCAGACGATCTAGCAAGAAGCGGTCACAAAGTGGCTTTGATTGATCGCGACGGTCGGATCAAGCCATGCGGCGGAGCAATACCTCCAAGACTTGTCTCAGACTTTGATATCCCAGAAAAACAAATTGTTGCAAAAATTAAAACTGCGCGCATGGTGTCACCAAGCCAGCGCGCTGTCGATATTCCAATTGAGAATGGCTACGTGGGAATGGTTGACCGAGACGTATTTGACGAATTTCTAAGAAATCGCGCAGAGGGCGCCGGAGCAACACGCTTTACTGGAACCTTCCGTACCATTGAGCGCAACAACGTGGGCACATTTGTGCACTTCAAAGACAAAGCATCAGGCAAAAATATAGCTTTAGAAACAAGGCTTATTATAGGTGCGGATGGCGCAAGATCGTCGGTTGCACGTGCAGAAGTTCCCGGTGGGGATAAAATCCCCTATGTAATTGCCTATCATGAAATCATTGAAGCCCCAGAAAAAAGTGCAGGATATGATCCCGAACGCTGTGATGTGATTTATGACGGTGAGATTTCACCAGACTTCTATGGGTGGGTCTTTCCTCATGGCCATTCAGCCAGTGTTGGCATGGGGACTGGTCAGGATGGTATTGATCTCAAAAACGCTACTGCGAAACTTCGCAAATCTTCAGGCTTGGATGGATGCAAAACCATTCGCAAAGAAGGTGCGCCAATTCCTTTAAGGCCGATGGACCGCTGGGATAACGGAAAAGATGTTGTTTTGGCTGGAGATGCAGCAGGCGTTGTCGCCCCAAGTTCTGGCGAAGGCATTTATTATGCAATGGTTGGCGGCCGTGTCGCGGCAACAGCTGCAGCAGCGTGTTTGGCCTCGGGCCGAGTGCGCGACCTAAAACTCGCCAGAAGCATGTTCATGCGCGAACACAAAACTGTGTTTCGTGTATTGGCCTCAATGCAAAACGCATATTACAAATCAGATGACCGTCGGGAACGGTTTGTATCACTTTGCCATGATGTAGATGTGCAAAGGCTAACATTTGAAGCGTATATGAACAAAAAACTCGTTCGCGCGAGACCAATGGCACATGTCAAAATTGGCATAAAAAATCTTGCCCATCTTATGGGTGTGATTTCTGCAAACCGCGTATGACGATATTGATCCCAGCCTGGGTGAATGATAAAATTCAACCCGTTGAAAAACTTGAAGTACACCTGAAAGGCCTCAAGCACAAAGCAATATCCGTGTTCATGGTTTGTGGACAAGAGATATTAATTCAGAAGCGCGCGATGGGAAAATATCATACGCCCGGTCTTTGGGCTAATACCTGCTGCACGCACCCAAATTGGGAAGAAGACGCAAAGCTCTGCGCAATAAGGCGAATGAACGAAGAGCTGGGCCTAAAGGATACGCTTCCAGTTTATCGTGACACGATTGAATATAAGGCCGATGTCGGAGGTGACCTGATCGAGCATGAAGTCGTCGACCTTTTCGTAATCCATGTTGAGCAAAAACCAAATTTAAATATTAATCGAGACGAAGTGATGGATGTCCGCTGGATCGATTATCACGCACTTCAGGCCAAAGTTTCACGTTCACCTGAAAAGTTCACACCCTGGGTTCGCATTTATGTTAAAGAACATGCGAGCAAGATATTCAATGAAAGTTTATTAAGTACTTCAGCGGTTTAAAGGCTGAACTTCATCATAAACTCATAATCTGCAAACGCTTTATTGGCAACAGCCGACAAGTGCTTGCTAAGATTTGGCAGTGCACCTTCTTTATCGCCAAAGCCACTAGAACTATGCACCGAGCCATACCAATGGCGGGCCCACACACCGTCGCAAGACATGCCTCCTTTTGGCCAACTGAGCATACCGGGTTGAAACTCAATCTCAAGACCATCACAAAGCTGTCTAAGCTTGGTCTCTGGATTTTGTCTAAGATCTTCGCTGTTTAACACTAAAGGGTTCTGTCCTGCTTCCTTAAGATATCTGAACAACGCGACTTGTTGAGAAAACCCAATATCGTTGACCGTTAGATTTGGGTATTTTTTAGCAAAACTGACAACAACACGAGCCGGGTGACGCAACAAGAAAATGTTTGTCACATCAAGCATCCATTCACGTGGAATCTCAGCTATCATGTGCTGTGTCATATGCTTTTGGTACTGGCTTAGTGACCCTAAGTCGCTCTCATCAGTCAGCGTTTGTATGACTTCCCTTGGGTTCGTTGGTTGCGAACTGAGAACTTCTTGACGCATGGGGTGATTTAGCCCAGTAAAGTATAGGTATGAAGCATAAAATGGCTCATCCACTGCATCAAAGTCTGATCTGTTCGCAAAAGAGTACATCAGCGCAGTTGAAATATTGCGTGGTCCCGACCAGACAGCGAGGCGCATCAAGCACAGACCTCGTTTATGAGACCTTTATAAAGAGATCTAATTCTGGTGGTCACTGGACCCAAGTCACCGCTCCCAATAATGCGACCATCCAATTCACTAACGGGGGTTTGAGCGCCAAAGGTCCCAGTGAGAAAAGCTTCGTCTGCCCCATAAACATCTATCAATGAGAAATTCCTTTCAAAGACAGGGATTTTATTTATACAACAAAGGTCAATCACTCTTTGTCGGGTAATTCCGTTCATACAATAATGGCCCGTGCTGGTCCAAACCTCTCCCTTGCGGACAATAAAGAAATTACAGGCATTAGTCGTGTTCACAAATCCGTGAATATCCAGCATCAATGCTTCGTCTGCACCAGCTTTCTCCGCAGCGATACAAGCAAGGATGCAGTTCAGCTTGGAATGGGAGTTTAATTTGGGATCTTGCGTCATCGGCAGTCCGCGAAGATGTGGAACAGTCGCAAGACGAACAGGGCGCGGCGCGCTTGGGCGAGAATGCTCCATGATAATGACAAAGGTTGGACCAGAGCGGGATAAAGATGGGTGTTGAAACGGTCGAATCTTTACGCCCCGCGTGACCATTATACGCGCATGCGCATCACTGGTCATATTATTAACAACTTGTGTCTCTAATAAAGCCTTTTTAATGCCATCGCGGCTTAGCCCTAGATCCAGATCAATCGCTTTTGAAGCTTCGGTTAAGCGATCAAGATGATTATCAAGAAAGGCCCAAACACCGTTGTATAAACGAACACCCTCCCATACCCCATCGCCGAGCATAAAGCCGCTGTCATAAACGCTAACGACAGCCTCTTTTTTTGGTTTAAGCTCTCCGTTTACGTAAATCAGAATACCTTCGTTGCGTGCGTCGTCTTCTGCTTGATGTGTGGTGATTTTTTCTACCATTTTTATTCTTTCTAAAACGAGTCGAGATGGCTTTTGGCTTGGGCCAGTCAGTAAATTTTTCTCACCAAAGCATAAAAGTTGCTATATAAAGGGCTGGAATATCTAGATCGGCTGCGGTCCAAATTTGTCCTCAATATCTTTAAGATCAGGAATAACATCAGAGGTTCCATGTCGCATCACCATAAGTGCTGCCGCGCGCGTCGCAAGCATTATTGATTGCTCAACACCTAAACCACGATCCAGACCCGCAGCGAGGTAACCGGTGAACGTATCGCCGGCCCCCGTCGTATCTACCGCTTTGACGGGAATGGCGTCAAAATGCAAAGTCTTATCTTGTAATTTATCAAAATGCTTACATCCACGAGATCCAAGAGTCACAAAAATATGGTTAGGGCCAAGACTTTGAAGGTCTTGCCCGCTAGAAGTTTCGAGCTGTTTTGCCTCTATTTCATTTAAAACTAACATATCCATATACGGCAATATATCTGCAACGGACTTAGCTTCAAAGGGTGCCGCAGCATAAATTACTTTTAACCCAAGCTCTTTGGCTGTTTTTGCAGTATAAATCTGCTGGTTTGTCTCGTTTTGCATTAACAAGATGTCACCAGAAGATGCCTCGCTCAAGGCTGATCCGATCTGGTCTTTTGTGATTTCCCGATTTGCGCCAGGATGTATGACGATAGAGTTTTCTCCAGACGGGTCAATCATAATGATAGCATGACCTGTGATAGATCCACTGGCGATATGGCGCGTATCAACTCCATATTCTAACAGTCTGTTTTTAGCCCATAAACCATCTTGCCCAACCGACCCGATGTGCATAACGCGAGCCGCACCGCGCGATGCGGCAACAGACATGTTTGCACCTTTTCCACCCATGCCACGCCGATACTCATGGGCGACCAGCGTTTCGCCAGCTAGCGGTAGATTTGGCAGATGATAAAAATAATCTGAATTTATCGATCCAAGGTTATAAACGACCATACCCTAAACATTCCTAAGTTTAACCAACTTTATTTGCTGCCAAAACAGCCGTATTGACAATATCTGTTGTCGTGGCAACGATTGAGCGAGCTTGGATTGGTTTGTCCGCGCAAGAAAGGATCAAACAAACCACTATAACGCCTACCATTTTCTAAATCAACTTAACTGATATTCTCGAGGAGTGGAGCGCCCGAATTACAACAATACCTGCAGAACCGGTAAACCAAATAGGCGGCTAAGGCTTCTTCGTAGAATATTTTTGATTTTGACATTTTATGTCCCATACATCTTTCTCATTCAATTATTAATCTGCTAAACTTGGTCCAGCAACTTTATCGTTTTTTAGCTTTCGTCGCTCTAATTGCTCGGTTAAATCTTATTTAAAGAAAGGGAAAATGCCGTGACTCCAATGATCGCCCAGTTTCTTAAGATTAAAGGCCAATATCCGAGCGCCCTTTTATTCTATCGAATGGGTGACTTTTACGAGATGTTCTTTGACGATGCTATTGCCGCATCAGCGGCATTGGATATAGCTTTGACAAAGCGGGGAAAGCATGCGGGTAGCGATATACCGATGTGCGGCGTTCCTCATC
>JAQWKM010000188.1 GCA_029247845.1 Paracoccaceae bacterium
GCAAAAACCAAAACAACCAAGACCCGATCAGGCGCTAAAGAAACAAAATCAATGTGCTTGATGGGTTCTTCTTGCTTTGGCGTCAATACCAAAGAAGCGCTTTGCGTAAGGCCCGATAATGCAGACCCGATACGATCCAGCGTCTCAGCCACATCCCCCTCACCCTTACCCACGCTTTGGTTTAACTTTTCACGATCATTTTGGTCTAAGGTGTTGATTTCAAGCAATCCATCGACAAACATGCGAAGGCCGAGTTCTGAAGGTATGCGGCCAGCACTAATATGCGGGCTATCCAGCAGCCCAAGAAATTCAAGGTCCTGCATAACGTTGCGAATAGTCGCAGAGCTAATTTGTTCGCTTAAGGATCTAGACAGGGTCCGCGAGCCCATGGGCTCTCCATTCTCAAGATAGCTCTCAACAATGCGGCGAAAAACCTCTCGGGTGCGGCCATTCATATCATCTAAAATTTTTGAATTATCTGTCATAACACAATCTTTATATACACACTCATTAAAGGTTATAAAAAGAAAAGGTCAATCGGGCTTGCGTAATGCACTGTGGGACATGTATGTGGATGAGTAACATTTAAAGGAGAATTTATGCGACCTTCTGGCAGAAAACTTGATGAAATTCGGCAGGTTTCTATAGAAACCGACATTACAAAACATGCAGAGGGATCTTGCCTCATCAAGGTTGGGGATACGCATGTAATTTGTACGGCCACTCTAGAAGAGAGGGTTCCAACATTTATAAAAGGTTCTGGACTTGGATGGATCACTGCCGAATATGGAATGCTTCCAAGATCGACTGGGTCGCGGATGCGTAGAGAAGCGGCATCTGGCAAACAAGGCGGGAGAACAGTGGAAATTCAACGGTTAATCGGACGTTCTTTACGTGCCGGCGTAGACAGGGTTGCGCTTGGTGAGCGGCAGATATCCATTGACTGTGATGTAATACAAGCAGATGGCGGAACAAGATGCGCGGCGATTACGGGTGGGTGGGTTGCACTAAAATTGGCTGTGAACAGGCTTTTGAAAAGTGGGGCAATTGTTTCAGACCCTTTGATTTCACCAGTGGCTGCCGTCAGTTGCGGCATCTACGCCGGTCAACCCGTTCTTGATCTAGATTATCCCGAAGATAGCGAAGCGGGTGTAGATGGTAACTTTATAATGATGGCAGACAAAAGGTTAATAGAAGTTCAAATAAGCGCGGAAGGTGGTGCATTCAGCAGAGCGCAGATGGATCAATTGATGGGCCTTGCTGAAATCGGTGTTGAGGATCTGATAAAAGCACAGGCTAAGGCCTTGGCATGATCTGGTCAATCAAGGGAAAAAAGATTCTTGCAGCAACCCACAACCAAGGTAAGCTAGAAGAAATTTCTGCTTTACTATATCCATTAGGCGTCACTGTGGTGAGCGCCAAAGATCTGGATCTTCCAGAGCCAGACGAAACCGAAGATACGTTTCTGGGTAATGCGCGAATAAAGGCCCATTCCGGAGCAAAGGCAAGCGGTCTTCCATCACTCTCCGATGATAGCGGAATCGAAATTGACGCGCTGGATGGTGCGCCGGGGGTCTATACTGCAGATTGGGCTGAAACACCTTCGGGACGTGACTTTGAAATGGCGATGACCAAAGCACATGGACTTTTAGAAGAAAAAAATGCACCTTTTCCCAGAACTGGAAGGTTTTGTTGTACTTTGGTTATTGCGTGGCCAAGTGGTAAAGACGTTTTTTTTTAAGGGAGACGTGGGTGGAAAGATTGTGTGGCCAATGCGTGGTGCTCAAGGACATGGCTATGACCCCATTTTTCAGCCTGACGGTTACGAAATGACATTTGGGGAAATGGGTCGATGGGAAAAAAACAAGATAAGCCATCGCGCTAAAGCATTTGAAAAGTTCTTTGAACACTTTGCTAAATGAAGATTGGGAGCTCGGTGGCTTTGGGATTTATATCCACTGGCCATTTTGCACAGCAAAATGTCCCTATTGTGACTTTAATAGTCATGTATCCAGCCACATTGATGAAAAGCTTTGGTTAGAAGCTTATTTAAAAGAAATTTCTCGTATTCACCAGTTGACTAAGGGCAGGATAGTAAAATCGATTTTCTTTGGTGGAGGAACGCCAAGCCTTATGAGCCCCGATCTTGTATATGATATATTAAGTCACACCAGATCTCTTTGGCTTATAAATAATGACTGCGAAATAACATTAGAAGCCAACCCAACATCTGTCGAAGCACAGAAATTTATTGAGTTTAAGGATGCTGGTATAAGTAGAATTTCCATGGGTATTCAATCGCTTAATGACCGAGATTTGAAACGGTTGGGGCGGCAGCATTCAGCAAGAGAAGCGCTGGGGGCTTTTACAATTGCGAGAAATATTTTTAATCGAGTAAGTTTTGATTTAATCTATGCGCGTCAAGACCAGTCTATTTCGGAATGGAGATCTGAGCTACAGCAAGCATTAAGCGGCGATCTTGATCATTTATCTTTATACCAACTTACCATCGAAGAAGGTACAGCATTCGGTGATCGCTATGCCATTGGTAAATTAAAAGGACTTCCTGACGAAGATCGGGCCTCTGATCTTTTTGAGGTTACCCAAGAGCTTTGCGAACTAAATGGGATGCCAGCCTATGAGGTTTCAAATCATGCACGCCCTGGTTTGGAATGCCAACACAATATTGTTTATTGGAAATACGGTGACTATGCGGGAATTGGACCAGGTGCACATGGGCGGCTAACTCTTAAAAATGATCGTTACTCGACAGAGGGGTACCTTCAGCCGGATAGGTGGTTATCAGAGGTTTCAGGTGGTTGCGGCGATAAGTTAGTCCAAAAGTTGCCCCTCAAAGATCAAGGTCAAGAATTTGTTTTAATGGGCATGCGGCTAACCGAAGGAATTTGTAAAGACCGCTATCAGAACTTTTTTGGACATCCACCAAAACCCACAGTAGTAAAGAACTTGGAACGTGATGGCTTAATCAAAGCTACCGCGGATAGAATATATGCAACGCCTCGAGGTAGAATGTTGCTAAATTATGTTATTGGCAACTTATTGGTGAATTGACGGTGCGAGTGCTTTGGATTTTATTTGGCTTTTTTGCGTTAGCTCTTGGATCGTTAGGGGTTGTCCTACCCCTTCTTCCCACTGTACCGTTTTTTATCTTGGCCGCATTTTGCTTTTCAAAGTCATCCGCACAGCTGCATAATTGGCTTTTGTCGCATCCAACATTTGGCCCGATTATAACGGACTGGCAAACTAACGGCGCGATTTCAAAATGGTCAAAAACCCTAGCAACAGTATCTATTATTGCTGTCTTTTTCCTTAGCCTTATACTTGGGGCAAAACCTTCAATCCTCGCTATTCAATTTATTGTACTGGGTTGTGTTTTAACCTTTATTTGGAGCCGACCTAATCCGTAGAGCTTAGAATTCTGCAAAGATCGTCTAACTGCTCTAGCGTATCATAAGTAATCATTATATTCCCAGTTTCGAAGTTAGCTTGATGATTAACAACAACTTTCATGCCTATAGCGGCGGATAAATCTCCTTCCAGAGCCTTGGTGTCTGCGTCTTTACCAATTGTAGAAATCTTTTTAGCTGGCGCTTTTTTACCACCGCCTGAGTCATATGCGCCCTTCTTAGCCAATCTCTCAGTCTGGCGGACAGACAAACCCTTTGCGACAACAATCTTAGCAAGATCACTTGGATTGTCACATGTTATCAATGCCCTAGCATGTCCCGATGACAGCTTACCATCTATTAGTAACTGCTTCACATCATCAGGAAGATTCAAAAGCCGTAAAAGATTTGCAATATGGCTCCGGCTTTTACCAAGAGCTTCGGCCACCTGCTCTTGGGTATGGCCAAACCTATCCATCAATTGCCGGTACCCCGCCGCCTCTTCAATCGCATTTAAATCTTTACGCTGGATGTTCTCAATAATGGCGACTTCAAGAACTTCTTCGTCACTGAAGTCTTTGATAATGATTGGTAATTCATGAAGTTGTGCTATTTGTGCTGCGCGCCATCGACGTTCGCCCGCAACAATTTCAAATTGATCTGGGTCTTTACGGCTAACCCTGACAAGTAAAGGCTGCAAAACGCCCTTTACTCGTATTGAATTGGCTAAGTCATCCAAGTTATGGGATTTGAACGTCCTTCTTGGCTGATCAGGATTTGGGTGAATATTTTCAATCGGAACAGAAGCCACACCAGACTCACCGTTTGAAGTCGGCTCATTTCTTTCGATATTAGGCTCTACGTCGGCCATTAATGCAGACAATCCGCGGCCGAGCCCTCTTGATCTTGGCTTGGATTCGCTCATTATAACTCCTTCACTCAGCTAATGCCGATTGGTTATTTTTTAAAAATTCAGACGCTAAATCCCGATAGGCCTGCGCTCCCTTTGAGGTTGGGTCATAAGATAACACCGGAATGGAGTGTGACGGAGCCTCACTAACACGAACGTTTCTTGGGATTTTTGACTTAAACACCAAGTCTCCTAGATTTTCGCGCGCGTCTTCTTCGACCAAGAGCGACAGATTATTCCGCGAATCAAACATTGTCAGCACAACACCTTCTATCCTAAGGTCTTTGTTGGCTGTTGCCCTTACCTCTCGGATGGTGAGCATAAGCTGAGACAATCCTTCAAGGGCAAAAAATTCGCTTTGCAGTGGAATTAAAACAGAGTTTGACGCCACCATTGCATTTATAGTCAACAAATTTAGGGATGGTGGGCAGTCGATTAAAATAAAATCATAGCCAAATTCTTGCATAGATGGCTGAGTAAGCGCCTCGCGGAGCGCAAAAACTCTTTTTTCATTAGTGTAAAGCTCTATATCCGCCGAACTAAGGTCTACAGTAGCTGGGACAATGGACAAGTTCTTAACGCTTGTCTCTAAAATAACACTTTTAAGCTCAATATCCTCCAATAATAACTCAAAAGTCGTAAATTCGCGTTTATCAGGTTGTATTCCCAATCCTGTTGATGAATTACCCTGTGG
>JAQWKM010000039.1 GCA_029247845.1 Paracoccaceae bacterium
CGTTGTTATGGCGCGTGCGGATCGTGCTATTGCCGAAGATATGGTATTTTTACCCTTTGCCTACGTCGAAGCCGCCGCCAATATCCTGACCAATTCGGCCATAGACCCATATGGAAAAATCCCTGAGTTCAAGTTCAGCGCAGTAAAGGTCGAAAGAGCTGAATATGGACAACTTGCTGCTGAATGATTGCATCTGTCAGGACCTCGCTAGTACCCACTTTGGCGATCCACCAAGTGCAAAAAACTCTCGCCATTCTCTCCGCGCCGGATATTTTCAACAATCACTGGTGCAGAGCATTCTGGTCGCGTTGGCGCCGCTATATGTGGCGTGACAGTGACCTTTGGATGGGACCAAAACGGATGAGCCTCGGGCAGAGGCTCAATTCTGAACACATCGAGTGTCGCATGGGCAATGTGGCCACTGTCCAGTGACATCAATAATGCCTCATCATCAATCAACGATCCCCGCCCTGGATTTATTACGAAAGCGCCCTTCTTTAAATGACCAAGAGTGTCCCTGTTTAGAGTGTTTTTGGTCTCAGGCGTGTCAGGCAGTAACAGAATGACAAAATCAGCACCGCTCAGAGCGTCCTTCAGCTCGTCATCGCCATGATAACACTTAATCCCGTCAACTGATTTTTTCCGTTTGCTCCATCCGCGTACCTTAAAGCCGAGTTGGCGCAAGGCCTGCCCAGAGCTTGTCCCAAGTACACCAAGGCCAAGGAACGTGACGATACGGTCTTCAGCCAAAGGGGCAGCATGGGGACGCCAAACCCCATCTTGGTCATTGATCTGTAAGTCAATCCCGAGATGATGACGCATGACATGCCCAACGACCCATTCGACCATGCCTTGGCTTAGGCCGTGATCCACCATACGTGCCAAGGGTATATTGAGCGTTGTATTGCTGGTGATATTTTCGACTCCAGCCCATAGGTTTAAAACTGCTTTGCAGCGGGTATAGGGACTAAATTCGACTAATTCGCTGTTGGGTGCGTAGACAATGTAATCAACGATGTCTGCCGCCAAATCAGGTTCAAGCTGGTATTGGATCTTGAGCATGTCTAATTGCGCGCGCAGGGGCTGTTCATATCTGTCCCAAGCCTCTGACGATGCAGAGAAGAGTATATTTATAGTCATTTTGCTGTCCTTGGTCTATGAACATGTGCCGATTGTATCAGGCCAAAACCTGCCATTAAAACCAACATTGCAGATCCTCCCCAGCTGACCAAGGGCAACGGCACGCCAACAACTGGCAACAATCCCATGACCATGGACATGTTGACCGCAAAAAACAGAAAGAACGTCATGGCTGTCCCTGAAATGAGTAGAGAAGAGTATCGATCTTTTGCTTCCAGTGCTGACCACAAGCAGAAAATTAATAGGAGAACATACATTATCAAAAGCGATATACCCCCAATAAAGCCAAATTCTTCTGCCAAGGTTGTAAAAATAAAGTCTGTGTGTTTCTCAGGTAAAAAGTTCAATCGGGATTGCGTACCCTGCATAAAGCCCCGTCCGCTAAAAGAGCCGGAGCCGAGAGCGATTTTTGACTGAGTGATATGATACCCGGCCCCTAATGGATCTTTTGATGGGTCAATAAATGTATCAATACGGCGATATTGGTAATCGTTCAAAAGTTGCCATGTGGTGCCACGTGACTTGAACACTGCTGTGACTATTCCTATTCCGCTGGCAATCACACTGGCAAAATAGGCCCAATGCACGCCTGCGAGAAACATAACAGTACCACCGGTCATCAAAAGCAGTAACGACGTTCCTAAATCTGGTTGCTGTAGCACGACAAAAGTTGGAATTAAAATTATCGTGACTGGCAAAAGAACCCAAAGAGGCCGCGATGTTTTTTGTGCTGGTAACATGTCGTAATAGG
The DNA here is from genome assembly GCA_029247845.1 of Paracoccaceae bacterium. Lineage (GTDB taxonomy): Bacteria > Pseudomonadota > Alphaproteobacteria > Rhodobacterales > Rhodobacteraceae > LFER01. The sequence continues at coordinate 1,892 of JAQWKM010000039.1, forward strand.
CGGCCAGCACCATAACAACGGCCACTTTTGCCAATTCAGAGGGCTGGATTTTAATAAAGCCTAAATCAATCCAGCGTTGGGCTCCCATACCTTTACTACCTATAAATCCGACCAAAATCAGCAAGACCAGCGCAATGACATAAGTTAGGAAAGACATATTGCGCCAAAACCAAATTGGCACCATTGCGATGAAGAACATCAGCCCTAGAGCAAGTAGAAAACGCTTGATCTGGGGCTCAGCCCAAGGCGTAAAAGATCCCCCGGCAACTGAATACAGCATCAGAAAACCGACTGTCGAAATACTGATGATTAAAATCACTATAGCCCAGTTCATATAGAGAATTTTTCGAAAGCCACTTGGGACGGATGTGACCCGATATTCAAGATAACTCATGCGCGGGTCTTCCTGATATTTTTAAGGTTAGGGCGCAATTTGCGTAACTCTTTCTGGCGTAACTGGATCGCTTCGCGGTCTTTGACAGGGTAGGCTTTGGAGGGAGGGTCGTTGCCATAAAGTGCTTGAAGGACGATATCTCTTGCGATTGGTGCGGCAACCTTTGATCCACCTCCTCCGTGCTCTACCACCACGGAGACTGCGATTCTAGGATTGTCAGCTGGTGCATAACAGACGAATAATGCATGGTCGCGCCGGTTCCATTCCCGATCTTCGTTTGACGTGATACCTCGTCGTCTTTCTGCTTCTGTGATTGTGAAAACCTGACTGGTTCCAGTCTTTCCCACCATGCGATAGTCTTTTTCAATAATACGGGATTTGTAGGCGGTTCCATTCCGGTCATTGACCACTTGAAACATAGCCTGTTGCAAAGCTTGCAAGCTGTCCTTGTCTATGTCGAGATCTGGTACAATCTCCTTGGTGTCCAAAGTGTCTTCAGCAGACTTCACCAGCTTTGGTATAATATTTTTTCCGGTTGCCAGACGGGCACTCATCACGGCGAGTTGTAAGGGGGATGTAAGTACGTCGCCTTGACCAATAGCTGCATTGGCAGTGTCGCCGATCACCCAGTTTGCCTTCCGGACCCGTTTTTTCCATTCTTTTGATGGAATGAGCCCTTCGGTTTCGACCGCGACGTCAACCTTGTGGCGCACACCAAGCCCAAATTTTCGTGCCGTCTCTGCAATTTTCTTGATCCCAACTTTCAAGGAAAGATCATAGTAAAACACATCGCAACTCTCGCGAATAGATTGCGCAAGATCGACTTTTCCATGGCCCCCCCGCTTCCAGCAATACTTTTTCTTGCCCGATATTTCCAAATGTCCTGGGCAGAAAACAGTTGAGCTTGGAGTAATAAATCCGTTTTCCAAACCTGCGATTGCCGTGATCATTTTGAATGTTGAACCGGGGGGATAAGCGCCTTGCATCGCTTTTGAGACCAAGGGTTTGCGTTTGTCTTCGAGCAATTCATCATAGTCTGAATAGGAAATGCCTCGCACAAATTTATTAGGATCAAAGCTGGGGGAAGAGGTCATGGCGAGAATGTCGCCCGATTGGCAGTCAATGACAACGGCTGAGGCGCTGTCTTCTCCAAGTCGGGCTTGAATGTAACACTGTAGATCAGCATCGACCGTCAGCTTGAAATTTTCCCCTGCCGCACCTTCTTGGCGGTTCAATTCGCGCATCACGCGCCCTACAGCATTCACTTCGACATGCTTTGCTCCAGCGCGTCCTCTGAGTCGGTCTTCGAGATGGGACTCAATGCGTGACTTGCCGACTTGGAAGCGTGGTATCTTTAGCAAAGGATCAGGTGATTGGCGCTGTTCTAGATCGCGGGAACTGACAGGTCCGACGTATCCGATAAGATGCGTGAAGTTTTCTGAGAGAGGATATCGTCTAGAGAGGCCGACTTCTGGCGTTATCCCGGGAAGTGCCGGTGTATTTATACCAACACGCGAAACATCATCCCAACTGACGCGATCTGTCACGGTGACAGGTAAGAAGGGCGCGCTTCTATTTAATTCACCAAAGGTTCTTTCAATGTCCTCTTGTGAAAGGGGAACCAACTTACTCAGGTTTGCCAGTACGGCTTTCACATCACCGGCATCTTCCTTAACTAGCGTAATGCGATAGCTCGGTTCGTTTTCCGCTAAAATGATGCCATTTCGATCATAAATCTCGCCCCTTTTGGGAGGGAGCAAGCGAATATTGATCCTGTTTTCATCGGCCAAAAGTCGAAATTGATCGGCTTGTTCAATCTGTAAATGTTTCATTCGCAGTGCTAAAACACCGGCAAACGATAGCTGCAAGGATCCCAAGATCACGCTTCTTCTGGTTAATAGCTTCCAATTGCGTGTGGCATGTGGCTCGAGTGCCATTACGACCTTCCCCTCTTGATCTTGTCAAAGGGGAGCGACTGGGGTGATCTAAGTCTCAGGCCATAGCGACAGATCCCAACAACGACTGGATAGCTGACCATTGTTATAAAAAGCTCAAAGAGGCTCAGCCTAAAAGGCGGTAGCTCTGAGAAGGACAGGCTTAGAATTAAACGGTAGCCGACAAAGAGAGTGACAAGAGCCATGGCGGCCGTTAGCCACTCGATTAGCAATGGAAACTCTTCTGCATGCAAAGCTTGTCGTTTGCTCCACTCACACGCCAATAAGGCCAACGCTGCATAAAGGCCAGGCGGGCGTTGAAACAAACAGTCTTGCAGTAAGAAAACGGCTGCAATCAAGATCGCAGGTATTGCTTCTGGCTTGCGCATAGACCACGCAAGCATGAAACAAATCAAAAAATCAGGAGTAGTCCAATTGCGTGCCATCAAATCGAGTGGCAACATCCTAAAGAACACGAAAAGCAGTGAGATAAAAATGAAAATAACCGGATAGATCAAACCGTTCAGCGCCATATCATCACCGGCCACCCTCGTTTGGGGAGGGTGCGTCACTGGATTGGAACTCTGGCGCGATAAGTTGGCCAGTTTCTTTGATCTCTTCACGACCATAATCGCGCAGCACACGGACGAATTCTAATCTTTCATAATCAGCGGCCAACCTGACCCGGAGCCGCATTTCAGTATCGACAGCAAGATGTCCAAGCAGTAGGTCTGGTGGCAGAACGCCTCCGCGTCCTGAGGTGACGATACGATCGCCTGGACGCACTTGGTTAGCATCTTCTAAAAAGTCGATTACCGGGGCAATTGAGTTGTCTCCGGACACGAATGCATTTTGCCCAGAAGGTTCAATTATGACCGGAATCCGGCTCGAAATATCAGTTAGAAGGATCACGCGGCTGGTATTTTCGCCAATTCCGAAAATCCGTCCTACCAAGCCGAGGCCATCCATGGCCGCCCAGCCGTCTTGAATACCGTCCCGATGTCCGACGTTGAGCAAGACGGATTGATTAAAGGGTGAACCGCTATCCGCCAGAATAATCCCACTAACCTCTGTTAGTTTAGGGTCTAATTTAAGCTTATTGAGATCCAGCAGTCTTGCATTCTCTTCTTCCAACTGGCGAGCTGCTTCTTTAAAGATCTTCATCTTTTTGAGCTCTTTGCGCAATTCCTGATTTTGTTGGGATATTTGTTTGTAGCTGCGAAAATCTCTGGCGAGATTAACTGCAGCTGTAACGGGGGCCATTGCCCAATCCATTCTTGGAATAATGGCATCGATCACATTTGCACGCAAGCGCTCCACTCTTGGATTATCGATGCGCCACATTAGAAAGATGCCCAAAAGCAAGACGACGAGACAACCGACCAGCAAGCGCCGGATCGGAGTGACATAATCGTCGTGTTTTGTTTGATCTTGAGCCAAATGAACCTCTCGTTCAAATGGTGCTATGGTTAGCTGTCATAGTCAATTGCGTGTCGCAATTGCTCTTCAAATTCTAAGGCTTTTCCTGTCCCCATAGCAACGCAATTCAGGCTTTCGTCGGCAATCGAAATGGCAAGTCCGGTTTGTTCGCGTAAAGACAGGTCTAAATCACCAAGCAAAGCACCGCCGCCAGTGAGCATGACACCTCTGTCAACAATATCTGCCGCAAGGTCCGGGGGGGTCGCTTCCAAAGCTGTCATAACCGCCTCACAAATCTGCTGAACGGGTTCATATAAGGCCTCCGCAACTTGGGCTTGTGTGATTTCAGTTTCTTTGGGAACCCCGTTTAATAAATCGCGTCCGCGTATCATTAGGGATGTGCCGCGTCCGTCATCGGGCATACGCGCCGTGCCGATAGATGTTTTGATCCGTTCTGCTGTACTTTCACCAACCAGAAGGTTCTGCTGCCGGCGCAGATAGCTGATAATCGCTTCATCCATCCGGTCGCCTCCAACGCGTACAGACCGGGCATAAACAATATCTCCCAGTGAAAGCACTGCAACCTCAGTTGTCCCACCACCAATATCGACGACCATATTGCCCGTTGGATCGGTGATCGGCATTCCGGCCCCGATCGCAGCGGCGATCGGCTCTGCGATCAACCCTGCGCGGCGTGCGCCTGCAGACAAAACAGACTGGCGGATTGCGCGTTTTTCAACGGGTGTGGCCCCGTGGGGCACACAGACAATAATTTTGGGTTTGGAAAAGCTTGAGCGCCGATGTACTTTTCGTATGAAATGCTTGATCATTTCCTCAGCAACATCAAAATCTGCAATAACACCTTCCCGCATTGGTCGGATGGCTTCGATGCTGCCTGGTGTTCTGCCAAGCATAAGTTTAGCGTCTTCTCCAACAGCCAGAACTGTCTTCACTCCATCTTTTACATGATAGGCCACCACAGAAGGTTCAGACATAATAATGCCGCGTCCTTTGACATAGACCAGCGTATTTGCCGTCCCCAAGTCTATCGCCATATCCTGTGAGAACATTCCGGTTAAGTTACCAAGTCCAAACATCTTTTAATTTCCCAAACCGTGACGGTTTTTTTTGATTCTTTGCACTGCCAGATTCTTTATAGGCGCCGTTTGAAAATAGGGAAAGCAGAGACCGAGGTTTTGGCATAAATAGACCGGTTTAAATAAATATTCTTGCAATTTCTCGTCTTTTATCATGACGCTGATTTCATAATCAACTGTTTGCACCCTCGTTTTATCGCACAAAAGTCGGTTTTGGGCATTGTCTGGTCGGCTGAATAACCCTGATCTAAATCAGCTTGTCGCATACGGAAGACATAAAATTCAACGGAGACGAAACGATGAAATCCCATGTAAAAGCTCTGGTCGTCGGTGGCGGTGCCGTTGGAACATCGATTGCTTACCACTTGGCGCATGCAGGATGGCAGGACGTCGTGCTTCTTGAACGTGATGAACTCACCGCTGGATCAACGTGGCATGCGGCTGGGCTTTTGCCGTTGTTTAATATGTCGTTTGCCACCACACATATCCATCAATATTCCGTCGACTTTTATAAAACGCTCGAAGCCGAAAAGGGCTTTAATGTGGGTTTTTCTGTTGTTGGTAATCTCCGTATGGCACAAACACAGGAACGCATGGATGAATATATGGTTTATGCGACGACTGCAGAAACCTGTGGCGTTCCCTACGAATGGCTTTCTTCTGCACAGATCAAAGAGCGGTATCCGTTAGTTCGCTCAGAAGATCTTATTGGTGCCATTCTTCATCCCACAGATGGCTACATAAATCCTGCTGATGTCACGATGGCGATGGCAAAAGGTGCCCGTCAACTCGGAGTGAGGATCGAGCGCAAATGGCAGGCGGCTTCGTATGAATGGACGGGCAGTGAGTGGAAAGTCACTCTAACCAAAATGGTTGAAAAAGGTGGAAATCTCGTCTCCTCTGACGAACAGACAATTATACACGCCGAACATGTTGTAACTGCGACTGGCAATCACGCGCAAAAAACCGCCAAATTGCTTAAGATTAAAACGCCAGCAATTCCTGTTGAGCATCAGTTTATCGTGACAGAACCAGATCCGGCACTGGTTGAATGGCGTAAGTCGAATGGCGAGCATCCTGTTTTGCGCGATGCGGATGCAAAATGGTATGTGCGCGAAGAGCGCGGTGGCTGGATTTTAGGCCCTTATGAGCGCAATGCACCTGCACGATTTAAATACAGCGTACCGGATAGTTTCCGCGCCGATCTGTTCCCGCTTGATCTGGAACGCATCGAAGAGGAATACATGTCGATGATCCACCGTATACCGTCGTCCGAAACGGTAGGTTTGAAAGATAATTTTAACGGTCCAATATGCTACACGCCTGACGGCAATCCTCTTGTTGGTCCCGCACCGGGGCTGCGCAATATGTGGTTGGCTGAAGGCTTCTCGTTTGGCATAACGGCTGCTGGCGGAACTGGCTATTACCTTGCGCAGATGATGGTCGAAGGCGAAGCCGAGATCGATATGGCCTCGCTTGATCCCAAGCGGTATGACGATTGGATCACAACTGAATATTCAGCCCGCAAAGATGAGGAGTGCTACGAGCATGTTTATATTCTCCATCATCCCGATGAAGAACGCGAAGCTTGCCGCCCCCTAAGAACGGCCCCTGCTTATGATCGTCAAAAAGCCCGTGGAGCCCAGTTTGGAAGCGTGAATGGCTTTGAACGGCCCAATTACTTTGGGCCGCTCGATGCACCTGACAGTTTTGATCATGACAGCCGCAGCTTTCGGCGTGGAGACTGGTGGCGATATTCAGTCCAAGAAGCCAAAGCGATCCGCAACGGGGTTGGTCTTATTGATGCGACGGCCTTTACAAAACATGTGGTCAAAGGGCCTGGTGCAACTCAGTTTCTAGATTGGTTCACTTGCAACAAATTACCCAAAGTTGGCCGCATCAATCTAACCTATGCCCTGACGGCCAAAGGAACTACGCGAACCGAATATACCATCGTACGTTTTGCTGAGGACGAATATTACCTTGTCTCAGCAGGGGCTTGGACAGCATATGATGGAGATTACCTTCGTAAAGCAGCCGAGGATAAGGTGGAAGAATTCGGCTATGTCGAAGTGCAAAATGTGACCACACAATGGGGTGTGTTTGCCATCGCTGGGCCAAATTCACGTGATGTTCTCAATGAGGTGGTTAAGGATGAGACGCCAGAAACAGTTTTTTCCAACAAACGCTTTCCATGGCTTTCAGCCAGAAAGATCGAGCTTGGGATGTGTCCTGTGAATGCGATCCGTGTCGCTTATACGGGCGAGCTTGGATGGGAACTACATCATCCGATTGAAATGCAGAACTATCTTTTTGACCTGCTGGAAAAAGCGGGTGAGGAACACGGTATGAAACTGGTCGGAGGGAGGGCGCAAAACTGGCTGCGTCAGGAAAAATCCTATCGTGCTTTTGGTACGGAACTGGGACGGGATGCGACCCCACTTGAGGCTGATCTGCCGCGGTTTATCGATCTTGGTAAAGAATTTTACGGCAAGGCTGAGATGGAGGCGACGGGGATCCGTTCAACCTGCGTGACATTGTTTGTCGATGGACCAGAGGATGCTGATCCATGGGGGCGCGAGGTGCTTTATGCCCAAGACGGGACGCGCGTTGGACGGCTAACTTCGGGTGGCTATTCTGTTGCTTTTGAAAAATCTATCGGAATGGGCTATGTCAAAGCCGATTACGCTGAGGTGGGAACTAAACTGAAAGTAAAAATGTTTGATCAATTATGGGATGCAGAGATTACCCAAGATAGTCCCTATGATCCCAAAAACAAAGTCATAAGGATCGATGGATAGATAAGCATCGGCCAAATTTTGATCTCGTTTGGTGGCCTAGATTGTAAAAACTGGGCCACTTCCGCTTTCATCTTTATCAAAACATATCGCTGCAGGGCGGAGTAAGTGTTTAGAGATACAAGAAAATCCTAGGGTTTTGTTGAATATTGATCTAACTCTGCCCTTGGGTCTGGGGACTGTGCTGATGCGATCCAGCCCTGATTTATCAAGAATGCCGTCAGGCAGAATAAGACGATGCCTCCACCTACCAGCATTGCGTCAGTTGGGACTTCGCCAATACCCCACCATACCCATAATGGTCCCAACACTGTCTCTAACAGCATAATCAGGCTGACGGTTGAAGAGGGCACAAACCGCGCTGCATAAGACAATGTGCCAAATGAAATTGGTAAAATAACAATCCCAGTAAAGGCAATAGCTAACATATTTGTGGTAGGGGGCCAATGAAGTTTGTCTGCACACAGGACCCCCAAAATCGCAGCCAAAATCGCGCCAACCCCTATGGCAAGTACGAAGGGCACCGTCATATCCTTGCGAATAATAGTAAAATTCAAGGCTAGTGAAAAAGCAACCCCAAGGCCTAGTACGGCGCCTAGTAAGGTTGACGCATCTAGTGCAATAAGCGTTTCGTCTTGCCCCAGAACTGAGATGTAAAGCCCGATCAAGACTAATACTGCCATTGCGATGGCAAATTTTGACAGTGTCTCACCAAGAAAAATCCGCGATAGAATGGCGGCAAAGATAGGGACAGTTGCCACACTGATCAAAACCACAGTAACCGGCGCTATTGCTATTGCAAGACTGAAGAATGTTGCATTGGCGATTTGGCAAAGAACAACGATGCCAAAGCTTGTGGTTAAAAAAGTGGGCATTTTTCGCTCAACCCGCAGAGTGAACCACATCCAGATCAGCATATAGGCAATACCGCTTAGCGCACCCCGCCAGACCAGCATTGTAAACCCATCCAATTCTGACAGCCGCATAAGCAGCGTGTCAGGGGTGAGCAAAAGCGTACCGAAAATAGCAAGGCAAAGACCAATTGTGTTTGGGTGATGAAGCGTTCTCATTATCGACTCATATATTGGGTAACGTAATGAGAAAAGGAGAAAAAAAATTTTGACCGGCGCTATTTGGCTATTTGTCTAGCAAGGGAACAATAATTTTAATTTTATTGGTCCAAACGTAGTCATCAAAATTCTTGTGAGCTTTGGCCAAAGTAATGGCATCGTCTTCTTAGAGATTGATGGAACAAATCCTGTCCATCCCGTCACTATGCTGCTTTTAAGGGATCTGCGATCAACCCCTTTAGGCTCTGTGATTTGCACAAGTGTCGCATGGGTTGCTTGATCGCCACCATAAAGCCCAAACATCTGAGCATGAAAGTTTTCCTCTTCAAGAAGAGTTGCAAGAGCA
>JAQWKM010000197.1 GCA_029247845.1 Paracoccaceae bacterium
CCGAGTGATCGAACCGGCGCGCATTGTGGCGCGAAAGGCTTCCAGTTGTCGAAAGTTCATCAGCACCTCTTATATAATAATTTCAAGTATGTTTGAATTATATATTTGCAATTCAAATGTACAGATCAGTTTCCGTCCAACACTTTCTTTGGTCCTAATAGTATTGAAGCAGCTGGGGTAATCTACGTCGATGATGGCAATAGGATGACCGTCAGCGCCGGTTCTCTTGAAAAATAGATAACTTCTCTCGAATACCGCTTATGAAATCCGCTTATCAGGCTGGCGTTTGATCTGACCAGGTAATTTTTCGTTTTTAATAAATTGAAAATAGGCAATAAATAGTGTGATTGGTATTTATTTTATATAAATTCTGGTATTATCTTAGTAGTCGATAATAAAAGGAGACAGTCGATGGCCCATGAAAAAGCATTAGATCTTTTATCTGAGATATTTGGTAACAGACTAAGCCTTTCTTCATCAGATTTAGAGCTCCATGGAACGTCAGAGGCTCATTTTCCAGTAACCGCCCCAAATGCCGTTGCATATGTCAATTCAATAGAGGACGTGAAAAAACTTATTGGCGTCTGTTATGAACAAGAATGCCCTGTTATTGCGTGGGGTACAGGTACCTCGCTGGAAGGTCACACTTTGGCACCCAGAGGCGGTATAAGTGTCGATTTCTCACAGATGAATCGCGTGCTTAAAATTAATGCAGATGATATGACTGCCATTGTTGAGCCGGGTGTGACGCGGGAAGCACTAAATGAATAACTGCGCGCCACAGGTCTGTTTTTTCCCGTCGATCCTGGGGCTAATGCTTCTTTGGGTGGGATGGCCGCGACGCGGGCCAGTGGTACAACTACAGTGCGATATGGAACGATGCATGACAATGTTCTAAGCTTGAGTGTTGTGCTATCAGATGGTCGCTATATCGAGACGGGCAACCAAGCGCCAAAAAGTTCGGCAGGGTATGATTTGACCTCTCTTTTTGTCGGCTCGGAAGGCACATTGGGCTTGATCACACAGTTAACGCTACGGCTGCACCCACAACCCGAAGCCATTAGCGCAGGGATCGTTGCCTTTGACGATATGAATAGCGCAGTTTTGGCCGTTATTCAGACAATTCAACTCGGTCTGCCTATGGCACGGATTGAATTTGTGGATGCGGCCACTGCTGCAGCATTCAATGCCTATGCCAAAGCAGATATGGCCGAAGTACCGCATTTGCTTTTTGAACTGCATGGATCTGAAAGCAACGTCGCTGACAGTGCAGAGATGTTCAATGATATTTGTACGGATCACGGTGGACAAGGTTTTCAGTGGTCATCCAAAACAGAAGAAAGAACATCACTTTGGGCGATGCGCCACAAAGCCTATTATGCGGTCCTTGCAAGCAGGCCTGGATCGACAGCAGTGATCACGGATATCTGCGTGCCTATTTCCAAATTAGGTCAGGCGGTGGCTGAAACGCGCGATGATATTTCCCAAAGTTCAATTCAAGGTCCGATTTTTGGCCATGTTGGAGACGGAAATTTCCACGCTATTCTTTTAATTGATCCCGACAATGAAAAAGAAAAAGCCGAGGCGATGCGTATTGGAGATAAAATGGCAACGCGTGCTTTGTCTTTTGGTGGCACTTGCAGCGGCGAACATGGTGTTGGTATGGGTAAGCTGAAGTTTATGGAGGCACAGCATAGCGCGGGCTGGGATGTTATGGGGCAAATCAAGCGACAGTTAGATCCCCTTAATATACTCAATCCTGGAAAGCTGGTCCGTCAAAATTAAATTCGGATCATAATTATTTGTTATATTTAAATTTTTGCAATAATGAAATGGTCATTGCTATGAAATGTACTTAAATTTGAAATGGGCTTTAGATCCTAATATGGCGACTCTTAGCTTTAGGCAACATCTTCGATTATTTTTCTTTTTGTCACTATAGAAAAATAAGATGCCTCGTCCTTGTGACGTCATATCGTTTTATTGCTAGTGGGTTCCAGAAAAGACATTGCTATGTAGTTCTCTTGGAAAATAGATCACTAGCTTGTAACCGCCTTACCGCAGCTCAACAGCCTCATTCGTTTCCCCCATGACTGCTCCACCTGCACGCACTGTCCAAGTATCTTTATCTCGAACAAATTTTTTATGCTATTGCTTCACCGTTCCCTATTTTAATCAAATTTTTCTCTAGTTATAAAGGTGCCGTTACCTTTTTAAGCCATCTGACTGCATTAGGAGTAAGGCGGCGGCTTATTTTGTCACGACATATTTGATGATAATCGTTTAACCAGGTACGTTCTTCTTCAGTAAGCATTTTTTTAACAATCAATCTTTTATCTATTGGTACAAAGTTCAAAGTTCGAAAATCTAAAAAATCACTATTTGGGATAGACGTCACTACGAGCAGGTTTTCAGTCCGAATTCCAAATTCTCCCTCCAGATAATAGCCTGGCTCATTCGATACAATCATTCCTGCTTCAAATGGTATGGTGGATTTGGGCGAAATACTCTGTGGTCCTTCATGCACTGTTAAGAAATGACCGACACCGTGCCCCGTTCCATGGGAAAAGTCTTGTCCCGCCGCCCAAAGTGGCGCACGTGCAAAAGCATCTATGTCCCGACCAGCAGTTCCTTTGGGAAACGTTAGGCGTGAAACTGCAATCATGCCCTGTAAAACGCGGGTAAATGCCTCGCAAACATGATGTTTTTGCGCGCCAATTGCGATCGTTCGAGTGATATCGGTCGTGCCATCAAGATATTGCCCACCACTGTCCACAAGCATAACTTCGCCTTGCTGCAAAATCCGATCAGAGTCTTGTGTAACGCGATAATGAGGAAGGGCGGCGTTCGGGCCACTGGCAGAAATTGTATCGAAACTGATTTCAATAAGCTCAGGATTCGTCAGGCGAAAGCCTTCTAAAGAGATGGCGACGTCAATCTCACTAAGTTTTCCCATATCCTGGTGATCCAGCCAGCATAAAAATTCACACATAGCTGCTGAATCTCGCAGATGTGCTTGTTCAGCCTGTGAAATTTCAACCGAGTTTTTGCGTGCTTTCGGCAAGGCGATTGGATCGTAGTTGCGGTGACAAGCAATTCTTGCTTTTTTCAATATAGTTATTGCGGCAAAAGGCAGGCTTTTTGGATCAATTCGCACTGTACCAGAAAGTTTTTTTAAGTCTTTCGGAAATTTATCCATCCCGTGAAAGCGAACAACCTTGCCCAGATACGGTTGGATATCCGCCACTTTTCTATGATCAATAAATAGATCAAAACTCGCATCAGCATGCAGAATACCAACACAGTGAATGATTGGCACATGTGCCACGTCATTTCCGCGAATGTTTAACAACCAAGAAATATTTTCAGGAAGCGTTATTATAGTCGCGGAATGTTTGTTTTGTTTGAGCTGTTTTGCCAGATTGGTTAGTTTATCTAAGTGGCTCTGACCACTATATTTTTCATCATAAAAAAAGGCTTTTGATATCGGTTTTCCGGGTTGATCTTTCCATAATTTGTCTATCGGGTTTACAATCGGCTTTAAGCTTATCCCTGCATCGGCTAAGTCATTTTGAGCTTTTTCTATTTCCGATACAGTGTGTAGCCAAGGATCAAACCCTAAGCTTTCACCACGACGCATATTTTTTGAAAGCCAAACGGCAAGTGATGTTTCCGGCCAATGTACTGGAGTAAAGACTTTGTTTATTTGGTTTTTCACTTGAACGCGGTAACGTCCGTCTACGAATACGCCAGCAGTTTTAAGAAGGGCAACACAAAATCCGGCGGATCCTGTGAAACCGGTTAACCAAGCAAGTCTTTCATCGGCAGGTGCAACGTTTTCACCCTGATACATATCTGTTCTTGGAATTAGAAATCCAGCGAGGCCTTGAGACTTTAACTCTTTGCGCAAAGCCGTTAAGCGCTTGGGACCCTGATCGGGTGAAGATTGTTCTTCAAAGCTTTGAAATTTTGCAGTTTTCATCATCCCTTATCCAATTTTTAGCATGCCCATAGCTCGGGCTCTTACTCTTGGATCCGTATCAAACAGAGCGGCCAATTGTTCCGTCATTGCTCCAGCGAGTTGTTCGACATCGGTGATGGTCACTGCGCGATCATAATAACGGGTCACATCGTGCCCAATGCCAATCGCCAAAAGCTCAACCATTTTACGCCTTTCGACGAGTGCTATGACATCGCGCAGGTGTTTTTCAAGGTAATTGGCAGGGTTCACACTCAGCGTACTATCATCCACTGGTGCACCATCTGATATCACCATAAGAATTTTGCGCACTTCTTGGCGCGATGAAATGCGTCGGTGCGCCCATTCGAGGGCTTCGCCGTCAATATTCTCCTTAAGCAGGCCCTCTTTCATCATCAACCCAAGGTTTGGACGAGACCGCCGCCAAGGGGCATCCGCACTCTTATAGATTATATGGCGAAGATCGTTGAGGCGGCCTGGCTGTTGAGCGCGTCCTTCATTAAGCCATGCTTCTCGGCTTTGCCCACCTTTCCATGCGCGCGTGGTAAAGCCCAATATTTCAACTTTGACATTGCAGCGTTCAAGAGTTCTGGCAAGGACATCTGCACTAATTGCTGCAATTGAGATTGGCCGTCCACGCATAGAACCAGAATTATCGATCAACAATGTCACCACTGTATCTCGAAACTCAGTATCTTTTTCCATTTTAAAGCTAAGTGGTGTTGTCGGATTGGCCACAACCCGCGCAAGGCGACCAGCATCCAAAATTCCCTCTTCCAGATCAAATAACCAGCTTCGGTTTTGCTGAGCTTGTAGACGGCGTTGCAATTTATTAGCAAGCCGACTGACGGCCCCTTTGAGAGGTTCTAATTGCTGATCCAAATAAGCACGTAGTCGTTCGAGTTCAGGAGGTTCAGCCAAGTCTTCGGCACGAATTTCTTCATCAAATTTCTGATCATAAACGCGATAGTCAGGATCTGCATCAGAAACCGGTTGGGGTGCAGGGGGCTCTTGAGGATTGTCACCGTCCGGTAACTCACTTTCCTCTGACATGTCTTCATCTGCACTTTCATCCATGCTGATTTGTGCGGCACTTGGATCTTGTTGCTCTTCTTGGCTTTGCTCAGGATTGGCGTCTGCATCCTCTTCGGAGCTATCGTCTTCACCGCTACTTTCGGGTTCTGCATCATCTTCTTGGTCATCTGTAGAATCATCGTCTTGATCTTCCTCAGCCTGATCAGGATCATCACCAAGTTGATCACCATATCCCAGATCTGAGATAATCTGCCGAGCAAAACGAGCAAACTTGTTTTGATCGGCAAGCGTTTCTTGAATGTTTTTCAAAGTATTGCCAGCTTGGGCTTCGATGAAGTCACGCCATATGTTCATCGCATTCTGCGCAGCCGGCGGCATGTCCCGTCCAGTCGACAGATGACGCACCAGATATCCAGCGGCAGTTGCCAAAGGTACCTCGGTACGATCTGTTACGCTTTCATAGCCCAAGCTATGCGCCTCAAACGAGATTTTAGCGTCGATGTTGCCAGCGGTACCTGGCATATCTCGCGCGCCCATAGCTTCACATCTTGCAGTCTCCATAGACTCGTAGATATCTTGGGCCATTTTGCCTTCCGGCGCATATTTTGAATGGGTCTTTGCATTGTGATAACGAATATTAAGAGCCAAAGCATCCGCAGTACCACGGGCCAGCAAGACCTCATCGTGGCTCATTCTGCGACTCACTTGAGGAAGCCGCATAGTATCGCCTGAGACGCCAGCAGGATCAACCGAATATGTTATGTTTAAATCAGGCTCATGCGCCATGGTTTTTGTCGCTTCAGCTAAGGCCTTTTTAAATGGATCTGCAGGATTGTCGCTATGTCGAGACATCGATGTTCCTCATGCCATGTAGCAGTTTTTGCAATGATGGAGAGGTATCACGTAATTTTTCTGCACCGTAGTAATTGATACAGTGCATTCAATTTTCGCAAATTTCCCAAGTATACTCAAAATATGCCTATCCCAGACTTATACTTGCCGCGCTTTCCGGCAGTTCCTCATCAAAGCAGCGCTGATAGAATTCCGCCACTGTTTGACGTTCCAGTTCATCGCACTTGTTGAGGAAAGAAAGCCGGAAAGCGTATCCGATACTTCCACGGAAAATTTCCGCATTTTGGGCCCAGTTGATAACCGTTCTTGGGCTCATGACTGTTGACAGGTCGCCACTCATAAAAGCCGTACGCGTGAAATCGGCCACTGTCACCATTTGCCTGATTATTTTACGGCCACTTTCGGTATTGTAATGCGGCGCTTTTGCCAAAATGATGGAGCTTTCCGCCTCAATCGAAAGGTAATTCAGAGTCGCTACAAGAGACCAACGGTCCATTTGGGCCTGATTGATTTGCTGTGTTCCGTGATAAAGCCCAGTAGTATCTCCCAATCCTACCGTGTTTGCGGTTGCAAATAGCCGAAACTGCGGGTGTGGCGTAATAATTTCATTTTGATCCATAAGGGTCAACTTGCCATCATGCTCAAGCACGCGCTGGATAACAAACATCACATCCGCTCGGCCAGCATCATATTCATCAAAAACTATTGCAACTGGATTACGCAGTGCCCACGGGAGAATTCCCTCATGAAATTCGGTGACTTGCTTGCCATTTCTAAGCTTGATAGCATCTTTTCCAATTAGATCCATCCGGCTGATGTGGCTGTACAAGTTTACGCGGACTGCAGGCCAATTGAGATGCGCTGCAACTTGCTCGATATGAGTTGATTTTCCCGTTCCATGATAACCTTGGATCATCACACGACGGTTGTGCGAAAACCCCGCAAGAATTGCGAGCGTTGTATCAGGATCAAATTTATAGGTTCGATCAATTACAGGTACGCGGTCGAATTTTTGAGGAAATCCTTTTACCATCATATCTGTGTCGATACCGAAAACTTCACGCACGGAAATATCTTCAGTTGGTTTTATATTCATTTCAGTCGCGCCGTCGGCCATTTCGAACCTTTCTTAAATCTGCAAAAAGACTATGTCCAGTGGTGCAACATAAAGCAATTTTGGACAAGGGGAAGAGTAAAGAAAAATAATAGTTTTCACACAGGTAAACCAGAAACGGAAATTATCCTGATTGATATTGAAACGTGACACACACTGTGCTCGCTCTTCCTATCTTGCAAAATAAATTAACCTTTCTGTCACCGATCTAAGGGGTGAGGCCATATGGTTTTTAAAATTAAGAAACTCCTCCTGTTTGAAGGATCCTTTGACGCAATTATGTACAGCGGTTTTCGCGAATACCCGATCAATATAAGATTAGGCAATCTGTGAGACGATTTTTTTTAATAATGTAGACGCATTACAACTGAGAAATAATAGATATTCAAGCCCAGAACATAGTCCGCTAGAAATGGCCCACCTCACAGTACAAAGTATTTTTTCTATGCGCCCTTCAGACGCGCTAAATCACTGCGCACAACATCGTGATCTCGGTGCAAATATTTTTTTGTCAAGGCACGCAATGCGGTATTGTTGGGTCACCGTCTTTAATTAGGAAATTTTGAGCAATATATCTAGAAATTCATATTATACCGTAAAGAACGAAGGTTGGCTATTTTCCAAAATTACTTATGGATAGACCAAACTGGGCCAGTGCCCGCAAAGAAATTTTCGAAGTTGTCTTTTTAAGGTACTTTCTGCATAAAGATATCGAACGGTATTAAAGACTATTTCAAATTTATATTAAAATCGTGCAAAAGTACGCCTGAACAATTGAAACAAATTTAATAATTTTCCAATAGATAAGTTCAGAATTTATTAGGCTTTTCAATGACTACCCAATATAAAAGCTAACATAATTGCCCTTTAGCGATAAGTTGTTATTTAAAGTTGCGGCTATCCTTGATTTGATCCCAAGCCCAAACAACTTCCTGAAGCTGTTCTTCCTGACTTCTATCTCCACCGTTCATGTCGGGATGGAGTACTTTTATGAGAGATTTATACGCTTTACGCACGTCTGCTTTGGTCCAACCATCTTTTGCTTCCAGAATTTTAACTGCTCGACGCTCGGTCGGAGGAAGGCGTCGGTTACCTGTGGTAGCTTTACCGGGATTTTTCGTTGCATTTTGACCCAAAACTTGATGGGGGTCTTCGATACCAAGGCGCTCCCATGCTCGGGCTTCCGGATCACTAAAGCTACGGGTCTCGCGCTCCCAGACTTTGTCTTTTGACATCTGGGCATTCATCTCAGCCTCTGTAGTATTGTTAAAAAAATTCCACTTAAGGTTATAATCGCGCACATGATCTTTACAAAACCAGATAAATTCATCCAGTACATCCGGTGCGCGAGGTGCTCGAAACTTCCCAGCCTCCTGGCAGCCGTCATACTGGCAAATTCTTGTTGATGTCTCAGAAGCTCCTGACATACCGCGCCGCGTCCGAGTCGTTTTTTTCTTCGCAGAAGAGACTGACATGTCAAAACCAAAAGGATCAGACTTGGTCATTTTTTCACCTTTTCGATTCCAGTTGGATATAATAGTCTCTCAATTGAGAATTTGAAGGGGCTTTTTGAAAAATGTCACGAATGAATGAAATTAAACTTAAACTGGAACAAAACTTTGTTGTTCAAAACCTTGAAGTACTAGATGAAAGTGAACAACACCGAGGCCATTCGGGGTTTCAGGAGGGTGGAGAAAGTCACTTTCGTATCCGTCTCACTACAGCGTCGTTCAAAGGTCAAAGCCGAATATCGTGCCACCGAGCTGTCCATGCGGCACTTGGTCAAGAGCTTTTGGGTGCAATTCATGCTCTGGCACTCGAACTAGACATTCCTGCTTCATAAGGCCTGAATATGGCTTGAACACGTTGGTTTTATGAAGTGACCCACCGGCCCTGCACGGTCGGTCAATGGGTGGTGATCAAAATCCTAGTTTAGAAGTAACAAGCTGGTTTACGGTCTTTGGATTCGCTTTTCCGCCGGTCGCCTTCAT
>JAQWKM010000020.1 GCA_029247845.1 Paracoccaceae bacterium
GTTATTCATCAACCCATATTGTTTTTAGGCTTTTATACTTATTATTATTTAACATAATACTTATTATGCGTCAAATAGTAGCTGATGGAACGAGATTACCAAAATCGAATATGTGGACGCCCTAACGCTAGCTATGCCATAAAACTCATACTATGTTAAAGGATTATAGAGCTAGCTAAAAGAGAGCAGTATTTTTTAGTTTTGTTTAACTTAATATTATGTCCTCAGTTGCCTTTGAATGATGTGTTATTTGTTCATAGCCGTTATTGGTTATAATAAAGCTATCGCCGACTTGTGCTCTGAACTCTCCCTCGAGCGTAACTGAGCCATCGACCGCCAAGACCATACCCGGCGCTAGGATAGTTTTGTCACCTGTGACCAGTTGTGGATTTTCAAGAAAGCTATAGCCCGTGGCGCGTCCACATCGGAACGGATAATCAAACCCTGCGTCTTTTATGACTTGAGAGTAAGCTGCGTGAACATCTTCAGCTTTTATGCCCGGCCGAAGAACTTCAAGCGCTGCGCGCTGGCTTTCAACAGCGACCTCATAGACTTCTGCATGACGTGGGTTGGGTATTTCACCAATCCAGAACGTACGGTCAAAGCCAAGCTTGAAGCGATGAAAATTTGTCATCCCACAAAAACATAGAAAGACTGGTTCACCTATTTTCATGATTTTGGTAGATGCGCGGTGATGTGGTTTTATAATCTCTTTGCCGGATGCCATGATTTGTAAAAAATGGGTGTTTGGAGACATGCAGCTGTCTTCGTAATGTGCGGCTAAAATTTCGGCCGCTTTACGCGTTCCGGCTTGCGTTGTAGCAAGGGCGACTTCGAATTCAGGAATACCATCTGCGATCCTGTCTCGACCTGCCACCATCATCGCAGAGGCAACTTCTCCGGCATGGCGAGCAAGCTGTAACTCTTCCTGCGATTTTATCATGCGCATTGACGCAAGGATCGGGCTGATGTCTTTAAAGGTTTTTAAATCTAGTAAGCTGCTCAGGTACTTTTGTACCAGTTGGGGCATGATAAGGGGTTCAATGGCGATGGCGCTGCCGTTTCGAATAAAAATGGGAAGATCTGTGCGCCACCCATCACCGGCCCCATCATTCCAAAAAGATATTTTATCGACCTGCGCGGCCTGTTTAGCCATTGCAGCTTCCATCTGGGGGGTGATCAAGAGTGAGCTACCATCCCTTTGCACCACTAAAAGCGTCGGGCGACCAAAATCCATATGTAAATAATCATAATACCCTGTCAGATAATAGATATTATCCTCGTCAGTTATTACCGCTACATCTATATTATTGTCATTCATCAAAGAGATCAGATTTTTGAGGCGAGCAGAAAACATAAATAGATCCTGTGTTTAATTAAAATCTTGACTCACGCAGGGAGCCTGTCTTTGACAAGAGCGCTCCAAAATTCAACTCCAATCGGTAGTAGCGCATCGTTGAAATCATAATTATTGGCATGAAGTGGCTGACCGCTTGGCCCATCTTGTCCGTTTCCCATAAGTAATAAGCAACCGGGTACGACATTGTTGAAATGGGCAAAGTCTTCTGAAAAGCTCATAGGCTCTCTATCTCCGATTGTTTCACGCCCAATTGAGTTGCCGTTGCGCACAACGGCAGACGTTGGCAATTGCGCATTGATAGTTTCAATAAACTCTGTGTTAAACTTTACCTCAACGCAAATATTGTGCGCCTGACCAATTCCAGTGGCAATTTGGCGCATAAATGCCTCTACACTGAGACGGTCTTGCTCAGACCGGGTGCGCACATCGCCTTTGAGCAAGCCGCGACCCGCAAGAACATTACGTTGACCATCACTGATGAATTCCGTGACAGAGACAACTACGCCGGCGCCTGGTCGGATCTTTCGCGATACAATCGTTTGCAAGGCTTGCACTATTTCAGACCCAACTGTAATTGCATCAACGCCCGACTGGGGCATCGCGGCATGACCACCCTGCCCTGTAATCTCTATCTCAAACAAGCTTTCGCTACTGCAAATCAAACCAGAGCGCGTCGAAACTTGTCCCAAAGGCGCTCCAGGTAGATTATGAATCGCATAAATTTCCTTTGCTGGAAATCGCTCCAGTACACCTTGATCGATCATGGCGCGAGCCCCCAGCCCATGTTCTTCGTTGGGTTGGAATATAAAAAAGACAGTTCCGTCAAAATCTCGTGTCTTAGCAAGTTGGGACGCGGCACCCAATAGCATACTCATGTGGCCATCATGACCACACCCATGCATGACACCTTTGTTTTCGGAGACATAATCGTGATTGCTCATCTCAGAAATAGGCAGCGCATCCAGTTCAGCGCGCAATGCAATTGCCTTATTGCCACGACCGCTTTTGAGAACACCAATTACCCCTACGTCCTCATGTACCTCCAATCCCAGATCCCTCAATGTTGCGGCAACTTTTGCTTTGGTTTTTTGTTCTTGAAAGCCAAGTTCGGGGATGCGGTGAAGGTCATGTCTTAACTTGATGAGTACATTTTGATCCATGGACAACAAAATTCCTTGTTGATTTTGTCCACCATATCGCAAAGCGTCCCAAAGTACATTTGGTTTTCGACATATTGCGGTTGAAATGTATGTACCTTCGATGGCTTTCTAATGGGAAAGCTACAGATCAAAAATGTAATTGTGATTTTAAGTCAACAGAAGATGGAGAGCCTAGTATAAATTTTAAATAATATAATTAACGTTTTACGAAGTGAAATGCACGAGATGCCGTTTCAAAAAAGAGAGTTTTTCCAGCCCGAGACCTATCAGAATACTCTTTTGTGATTGGCATTGGTAGATAAGCCTCATCCTCTGTCATCAAATACTTGGCCATAGCTGTTCCTAGTACGGTTCCTGGTCCTATCCCTCTGCCGGAAAACCCAAATATTTCGTATCTTTGGGCACCTAAACTCTGAATTTTGGGGATATAGTCGTTTGATATAGCGATTTCACCAAACCAAAAAGCTTCGAGTGACACATCGACCAGCAACGGAAAGAGAGATTTTAGTTTTCGCTTCGCCCAATTCAAATGCAAGCTGCGGCCAAGCCCAACGGGAGCTCCCATCGCCCCTAAAATAAGGCGTTTATCTACAGATTTACGAAGAGATGTCATAATCGAGGCAGTGTCCCAGCATCCCTGACCTTGCACAAGAATATTAACCCATTGATCATCTGAGATGGTATCTGTAACAGCTTGAAAATAATTAACAATTGTAGTTTTTGCTCTTGGCTCTTGATGGATGTTATCCTGATAAGCGTTCGTACAGAAAAGGATCTTGGGCGCGTTAACCGATCCGTGTTGCGTTACAGCCTGCCACAAGGCCTGATTTTTCTTTACTGATAAAACAGGAGAGTGTTCGAAAACCTTTGCCCCTTGCGCAACTGCAGCACGCGCAAGACCTCGGCAATAGGCCAGTGGCTGAATAGTTCCTGCTCTATGATCCCAGAGTGCACCGTAATATAATCTGGTTCCAATTAGGTTTTGCGTTTCTTGGGCGCCCAATAGGTCAACTGGCGCACCAAGTGCTTTCCATTGTGAATGACGCTGGATTAAATCTTCAAATCCACTGGCACTATGTGCACAATGTACGGTTCCATTCTGCACCGCATTACATTGAATTTGATAGTTATTTATCAAGTCAAAAACATCTTTGGGTGCTCTAGACAGTGATGTTATTAAACGCTCTCCGTCCGCTTTTCCTATCCGTGAAACAATATCATCCGGGGGCAACCAAAGCCCTGCATTGACCAAACCAACATTACGGCCTGACCCACCGTGGCCGATACCGTGAGCCTCAATCAAGACAACCTTTACCCCTGATTTTGCTACCTCTAAGGCAGCGGAACATCCGGTAAAGCCACCGCCAACAATTATAATATCGGCGCTGATATGATCGTCTAGAGCATGAGCTGTGAACACTTCTTCAGATGTGTCTGCCCAATGATTTCTCGGTTCTAACATGAATTAAAATTAATCCGTTATGCGTCTTAGAAAAAGGCCTGTAATCCTGTCTGAGCGCGACCCAATATGAGGGCATGCACATCATGTGTCCCTTCGTAGGTGTTCACTGTTTCAAGATTATTCATATGCCGCATGACTTGAAATTCTTCAGAGATACCGTTGCCGCCATGCATATCGCGCGCAAGGCGCGCTATATCAAGCGCTTTGCCGCAATTGTTGCGCTTAACGAGACTGATCATTTCCGGAGCACCATTGGCTTCATCCATCAACCGACCAACACGCAGAGAACCTTGAAGCCCAAGCGCAATCTCTGTCTGCATATCGGCGAGCTTCTTTTGGAAAAGCTGGGTTTGGGCTAGAGGGCGATTGAACTGTTTGCGATCTAGGCCATACTGACGTGCAGAGTGCCAACAGAACTCTGCCGCACCAAGCACGCCCCAACTAATACCGTAACGCGCACGATTAAGACACCCGAACGGCCCCTTTAGGCCTGAAACATTCGGCAAAAGCGCATCTTCGGACACTTCGACCCCGTCCATAACAATTTCACCTGTCACAGATGCTCTTAGGGACAGTTTACCGCAAATTTTTGGTGCGCTAAGACCCTTCACTCCTTTCTCAAGGACAAACCCACGGATTTTACCACCATGCGCTTCCGATTTCGCCCAAATAACGAAAATGTCAGCGATTGGAGAATTGGAAATCCACATTTTAGAACCGGTCAAACGATAACCATCTGAAGTTTTTTCAGCCCGCGTTTTCATACCACCCGGATCAGAACCTGCATCTGGTTCGGTAAGCCCGAAGCACCCAATCTTTGTTCCAGCGGCTAGGTGGGGCAAATATTTGTGCCGTTGCACTTCGCTTCCGTAGGCATAGATGGGATACATAACAAGGCTTGACTGAACAGACATCATAGAACGGTAGCCGCTATCAACCCGCTCAACTTCGCGTGAAATCAGACCGTAAGAGACGTAACCTGCTGCAATCCCTCCATATTCTTCGGGAATGGTCGAACCTAACAGTCCCATCGCGCCCATCTCCTGAAAAACCTCTGGCTCGATCGTCGCCTCGCGGTACGCATTGATAATTCTTGGTTGCAGTTTTTCGGCTGCATAAGCGCGCACGCCCTCTTTAAGCATGCGTTCTTCTTCGGTCAATTGATCCTCAAGGAGAAAAGGATCGGACCAGTTAAAGCTGTTCAAGTCAGGCGCATCTTTAGGCCGTAAGTTTGTCTCAACATCTTTCATCATT
>JAQWKM010000022.1 GCA_029247845.1 Paracoccaceae bacterium
GATTCGGAGGAAGCCGTATTTTTACAACCTCTGCGATCCCGCTTTGCGCGGCTCATTGATGCTCAGGAAAACAATGTTGCGATTGTAGGAAGCGCAAGTGAGATTTTGAGTCAGTTACCAGCATTGCTATCGCCTCCAGAAGGAAGCAAGATTATTTTGGTTGCCACGGATTTTCCTGCAATAACGCGTCCGTGGATAGCTTATTGTGAGGCGAACCCATGTACACTTTGTTTTGTCGAGGAAGAACCTGATCAAAGCTTAACCAACGAAATAATTCAAAACCTAAACGCGCAAACTGCAGCAGTCTGCGTAAGCTTCGTTCAGTTTTCCTCTGGAAGACGGCTCGATATTTCCCGCTTGCGCGCTGCAACTCTAGCGGTTGGGGCAAAATTGGTGGTTGACGTAACGCAGGCCGCTGGCGCTGTCCCGGTCTGCGTGCAAGAGTGGGACACAGATGTGGTGGTATGTAGTGGATACAAGTGGCTTGGTGGGCATGGTGGTATTGCGTTCGCGAGTTTCTCAGATGCGCTATTAGAAAAACAACCGCCCTTTATTGGTTGGTTCGGGGGGGGAGATCCTTTTGAGATGGATGCAAAACAGCTTTTACTGTCCAAAACAGCTGCCAGATATACACAGTCGACCCTGTCTTATATTTCAGTTGTCGGTTTAAATGCAGCTTTGGACGAATTACTGAAATTAAGTGTGGAGCGGATACACAATCATTCCATTAAACTTGGAGAGGTATTATTAACGGGTCTTAACAATCTTGAATGGGAGGCTTTTGTCGCGGCGGAGTCAGATGAGTTTTCACCCCATATTATGACACTGCAAACCGCGCACTATAATGTGCAGTCGGCTTTGCAAAAATTGACGAAGAATGGCGTAATTTGTGGTATTCGAAATGGGCGTATCCGCGTATCACTGGCGCATTATAACAATGAAGACGATATTCAGGCCCTATTAAAAGCACTGTGAGTTATCTTAGGTGCGCGCCCTTTATGGCCATATTTTTCTGACATCATCGATTTATTAGTCCGAACTCGTTTTTGCTTAACAAGCTTATGAAAACCTAAGTCATGCGTTTATGGTTTTACTTATCTGGCTAGCCGGTCAGCAATTTTTTCAAGGAATACCAATCCTTGGGCTAATTCTTGGACCGTGATATATTCATCCGGTTTGTGAGCACGCGTAATACTTCCCGGACCGAAGACAACGGTTGAAAACCCATTTGCGCTAAAATACCCACCGTCAGTTCCAAAAGACACTACACCTTGGCTGTTGATGCCAGTGATTTCGCTGACAAAAGTGGCGGCGGCGTGTGCATTCCGGTCGTCCATACCTGGTGCTGGAACTTCGGTAATAATGCGGATATCGCAGTTTGGGCTGATCGCTTTCATAGCAGGAACAAGCTCTGCTGCATAAGCTTCTATTTCGGCGATTGTCTCAGCGCCATCTTCGTTTGGCATTTGCCGGTACTGCCAATCAAAATTGCACCAACCCGCAGTTGCGTTACGCGCCGTACCTCCATCAATTATTCCTACATTAAACGTTGCATATGGTAAATCAAACGGTGAGTTTGGGATTGGATTGCTGGCTTTCTCAAGACCGATCTCATCAATTTTTGCAATGAGTTTACTTGCGATTGAAATAGCACTCACGCCTTTTGTGGGATCACTTGAGTGGGTTTCATGGCCCACAATCTCTGTACGCATTTCGTAACTGCCTTTATGCCCCGTGATGATTTGCATTTCGGTCGGTTCACCAATAATTACGATATGTGGTTTGAATGGCATGCGGGCGATGCTTTCGAGCAAAACCGGCATTCCAAAGCCTCCGGTTTCTTCATCATATGAAAAGGCTATATGTATTGGTTCTTTCAACATCACTGTTTTGAAATAGGGTACTGACGCAAGGACGCATGCCAAAAACCCCTTCATATCTACCGAACCACGCCCATAGAGCCTGTCTTCCTTGCGGGTCAGTACGAACGGGTCTGTACTCCAGTTTTGCCCAATTACAGGCACAACATCTGTGTGTCCGTTAAATAAAACGCCGCCATCTATTTCTGGTCCTATTGTTGCAAACACATTTGCCCGTTGACCGTCTTGGTCGATACTCAGCGACGCCGTAATATCATAACCTGACAAGTAGTTTTGAATATAGCTCACGATCTCATGCGTAGGGCGGCCAGAAATACTTTCAAAACTGACAAGATGTTCGAGAATTGAAATTGTATTGTCCAAAGTATTGGGCATTCCTGTCTCCTTAGATTTAAAAGCCTTTTGAATGATCTTCAGTCTAAATGATTAATCATGTGACCCATTAGCACAGCCAAATGGTTGCATAAAGAATTGAGCAAAATATGTGAGATAAAGAATATGCTCACAAGGTCTTTTTAAAGATCCACTCCTTAATGGAGAGGGGTAGCGATCAGCTCTTGCCCCTCATATGTGTTAGGACTTAAAAGTTGTTTCCTTATTTTTGCTTTGGTCGGCGCGGAACGGCGTTTGGTCCTTTGGTAACTTTTGGTTTGCCGAAGGGTTTGCCAGCCCCGGCTGCTGCGTTGTTACTTTTGCCTTGAGTAGCTGCTTTGCGGCGCTTTGCAGTTTTGCTGCCGCCTGGGGGCACAAAACGCTTTGAAGTATCGTTGGCTGGCGCGCGATAACGGTTTGCGTCGCTTGGACTACTGTTAGAGGACGATTCTTTGGGCTTGCTAGCGCCATCTTTGACATTTCCGCCGGAAGGTTTTTTGGACTTAGGAAAATCCGTCTCTTTGCCTTTAGACCATGGCGCTGGCTTGGCCTTCGCACGCTCTGCAGATTTGCCTTTGTAACTATCCGACTTTGACGTTTTGCCAGATGCTGGTTTCGGCTTACCTCTGCCCTCGGCTTTTTTCTTATAAGCCTGCGACGATTTACTATCGCCAGCTTTTGAGCCTTTGATCGGTGTCACAACGCCGTCTGGCCTTGAAAGTTCCGGGCGTGGATCGGGCAGACTGCGTTCTGTTTGGACATCACGCGGTTTTCGGTTTTTGCTGAAATCAGGTTTGGCGTCTCGCGCCCTGTGACTGGATTTTTCTTTTTCGCCTGATTGCTTGCGACCACTACCCGGACCTCCCGATGGCGCTTTGTTGCCACCATAGTCTGACCGAGGTGAGCGTTGGATTTTATCCAGATCAGGGATTTTGTCTAATTTACGCAAACGAATGTTGTCTTCTAGCTTTCCTTCCGGTCCAACAGCGTTTTCAAATTCTTCCGCAATGGCTTGGCGAATTTCGACATAGCTTTCTTTTGCTTGAATTCGGATTGCGCCGATATCGTCTTTGGTGATGTTGCCTGCGTTGCAGACCATGGGCAGAAGTCTGCGAGGTTCCGCACCTTGGTCTCGCCCTTGAGAGACAGTGAACCAGACGGATGGGCCAAATTCAACTCTAGGCTTTCGGGCATTTTCGGCTGGGGCGGCGTCCAGTTCTTCCGGGGCAGATTTACGGTCTGAATAAAGCCTCATATAGGCAGCC
>JAQWKM010000033.1 GCA_029247845.1 Paracoccaceae bacterium
TTCACTGGCGTTTGGCCAGCCCACTTTTGTAGACATCCTGGCGGTCATGTAAGACAAAAGGAAAATGCTAAAAATAAATGTATCGCTGAGCAAAAATATCCACATCATTGCTTTCCGCCAGCTTACATTTTTGAACGCACGCTGATCTGATGACCAGTCTTGCGCAAGACCGGACAAGCCCGTGGGTCTATTCTCTAAGGCGGGTACTTTTTCTGGCGAAGTATCAGTCATAAAATCACCCTTTGGCAAAGTTCAATCAATGGATCGTATGTCCATCCCAACATTACAAAAATCATTGCGCACCAAATAAAAAATAAGAAATGCCAATAAAGGGCACAAAGATCTATTCGAGACCCTATTTTATGTATTTGGGTATCGTTCCAAGTGAGTGACGTTGTATGAAATAGAGCAACCAGACCACCTATAATATGAAGTCCATGTAGGCCAGTAAGAACGTAAAAATAGCTACTTGAAGGGTTGCCCGAAAGAAAAAATCCGTTTCCGGCTACTTCATGCCATGTAATCAATTGGCCGATAAGAAAAGCGACCGTAAGAACGCAGGCGTTTATCAGCAGGGATCTTATAGAGTGGCGGTATTTTCCATCACTTAGAATACTGACTTGCACGGGGGATCTTACCGCCAAATTTTGAGCTCCTAAGGTTTGCCGACGCGCGGTAATCAGAGCAGATTGGAGATAAACACTTGCAGCCAATAACAGAATGCCGTTGATCCAAACCATACTTGGGAGAGAAATTGAACGCCAATCTTCGATTTCTTGGCGCATAAAGTGGCTGCTAAAGAACAGGGTGAATAACATTCCAATGACTGACAGAAAAACCAAGAGACCTACCTTGGCCTTTGGTAGTGAAACTTGGTGCGACCCCTGGTCCAAATTGTCCAAGCCACTTTCAAGCCAAGGCTTTGCCCCCAGTCTCTGATGTGACAACCACCACATAGAGGTCGAAATGACGATTGCTAGAAATATCAAAACAACGGTCATTATGGCGAGTTTCCGCTGTCGATGGGGCCAGGATCGTTTTGAGCCAAGAAATCTTCTGAAGCACCAGGAACACTATAATCATAAGGCCAGCGGTAAACGAGCGGAAGCTCTGGGCCAAAATTACCATGACCGGGAGGTGTCTCGGGTGTTTGCCATTCAAGTGTTGTCGCACGCCATGGATTGGCACCGGCGAGACGTCCGTTTCTGAGGCTCCAAAATAGATTGTATAAGAACAGAATCTGAGCAATACCGACGATAAAAGCTGCGATGCTGATGAAGGAGTTTAAGGTGGCAACAGAATCGGGAATAAAAGCGGCGTCTCCTAATTCGGGGTAGCGCCTTGGCACACCAACCAAACCAACATAATGCATAGGAAAAAATATTAGATATGACCCCACAAAAGTAACCCAAAAATGAATTTTTCCGAATCCCTCATCCAGCATGCGTCCCGTAATTTTGGGATACCAATGATAGATTGCCCCTAGGACAACAAGAATTGGTGCGACGCCCATAACCATATGAAAATGCGCAACAACAAACATTGTATCTGACAGTGGAATATCCACTATAACGTTGCCAAGAAACAAACCAGTAAGCCCACCATTTAGAAAGGTTACAATAAACCCAAGCGAAAATAGCATGGGAGTGTTCAGATGAATGTTCCCATTCCAAAGCGTAAGTATCCAATTATAGACTTTTAGGGCTGTAGGGACGGCAATTATCAACGTGGTTGTCGCAAAGAAAAAGCCAAAATACGGATGCATCCCACTGACATACATATGGTGCGCCCAAACGATAAAGCTAAGGGCTCCGATACCGACAATTGCCCATACCATCATGCGATATCCAAAGATATTTTTTCGTGCGTGGGTCGAAATTAAGTCTGATACAATTCCAAAGGCAGGCAGTGCTACGATATAAACCTCAGGATGGCCAAAGAACCAGAAAAGATGCTGGAAAAGAATTGGGCTTCCTCCACCATAGCTGAGCTGATCACCAAACTCGACTAAAGACGGCATGAAGAAACTGGTTTCCAGCAATCGATCAAACAACATCATCACTGTGGCTACCAACAAAGCTGGAAACGCCAGAAGTGCCAGTACCGTCGCGGTAAATATTCCCCATACCGTGAGGGGGAGACGCATCATTGTCATGCCTCGGGTTCGCCCTTGCAACACTGTGACCACATAGTTTAGCCCGCCCATTGTAAAGCCGACAATGAAAAGGGCTAACGACACAAGCATGAGTATTATCCCAAGTCCTGTACCGCCAGGGGTTCCAGAAAGAATTGCCTGAGGGGGGTAAAGTGTCCAGCCTGCTCCCGTGGGACCTCCTGGAACAAAAAAACTTGCAACAAGTACAAGCACTGCCAAAAAATAAATCCAAAAGCTAAGCATATTCACATAGGGGAAAGCCATATCACGGGCACCCACCATCAGTGGGATCAGATAGTTACCGAACCCGCCAAGAAACAAAGCTGTGAGTAAATAGACCACCATTATCATTCCATGCATGGTGACGAATTGATAATAGCTTTCTGGTGTAATGAAATCAAACATTTCCGGAAAGCCGAGCTGCAACCTTATCAACGAAGATAGCACAAGGGCCACCAGACCAATCGAAATAGCCACCCCAGAATATTGGATAGCTATTATCTTGGCATCTTGGGAAAAAACATATTTTGTCCAGAAATTTGTTGCGTGATAAAGTTCCACTTCCTCCACTTCTGCAGGAGGGACACTAGCGGGCGATGTGCTTTCGATCTCAACCATGTAAATTCCTCTAAATAATATGCTTTCAAGGCTTTTCTAGAAGCTCTCCCGTGATGAAGCGCCTAAAGTACTGAACATAATTAGCGGTCCACCAAGTCAGTAAGCTTTATGTCTTTATTGGTAGACATTTCCGCAAATGTTATTTGCTCGCCGATCCACACAGCGTAGTCTTCGGCGGTATCGATCAAGACGATCCCACTCATATACCCATGGCCGATACCACATAGTTCTGCGCACAACACATCATAGGTCCCTACCCTAGTAGGCTCCATCCAGAAGTAGGTAATCATTCCTGGAACCATATCCATCTTTGCGCGGAATTCTGGGACGTAGTAATCATGCAGTACATCCACAGATCTCAATAGCATTTTCACTGGCTGCCCAACGGCCAGATGTAAGTCATCTCCATCGATTACAATATCATCTTGTCCATATGGGTCGTCAGGATTAATCCCTAATATATTGTCGTCGCTAATCAATCGATTGTCAGCAGTGCCCAGCTTTCCGTCTGCACCAGGTAGTCGATAGCTCCATGACCACTGTTGCCCCACAACCTCAATTTCGGTGGCGTCTTCTGGGACCGTTACAAACTGAAACCAAACAAATAGTCCGGGTGCAAGCAAAGCTGCAACGCCTAGGCTCGTTAAAACGGTTAGCCAAGTTTCAAGTTTATTGTTTTCAGGTTCGTAGGCCGCAACTCGGCCTTCACGATACTGAAATTTGTAGACGCAATAGGCCACAAATAGTAAAATAACTACATATACAACGCCAGTAATCCAGAAGGTTAATGAGATCATGTCATCCATAAAGCCCCAGTTCGTCGCGATGGGGGTCCACCACCAAGGACTGAGCAAGTGAAATATCACTGATCCGATAACTATAATAACGAGTGCAAGAGCCACGCCCATACTTATTTCCTTTTGCCTAGCCATGAACGGCGATCGGTGAGGACTGAAGTCTGTTATTGGTCTTAACTTGTAGTCAATTTGGTCTTAATTTGTATTCAATTTTTGTCTTAACTTAGACAGTCTTTGGAGTTTATTAGTTGTCGTATTAAATTTTATCAATTATTGTATTATTTTTGGTACGAGTAAGTATTAATAAGCAAGTCATAGTATTTAACTTTTGTCTATGAGTTATTTTGTCGCACCCTTTATGCTAGTATATCTCCAAATTCTCTGAGAGATTATTACAACTCAAATCAGCACCTGCGGAGCAATTCTTATTCTTTTTTCAAAGATAAGTCGTTCAATCTTGGGAAAAGAAGATCAAGTGATCCTTTACCCTTCTAAGATAAGGGTTAGTGCATAGATTAACCATTACAAAAAGAACGCTTTTCCTCCTTCTAGCGCTAGTGCCGGTAATATAAATTTAAACTATTGTTATAAAAACTACAAATAGTTGACTGCTGATCACCATACATGTCCATCAGGGCATCTGTCAGAAACAGACCAAGCAGAAGCTGTTTTGACAAAAGAGACCTTAGAAAGGTATAAATAGCGATTGTTATATCTGCCAAATAGAATTTAGTGTGTTCATATTTACATGGTGATTTTAGCTTGTTTCGTTGATATCCTAAGGAGATATTCAGTGTTTAAGATAATTCTGAAATATGCGGCTCTGAGTTTAATAATAATAATTTCAGGCACTTGGCTTGTGACCTCAGGATATTGGCCGTTTTCACCGAAAGACATCGACCAATTTGCAAAGTGTCGCAGAAGCACCACTAGTGGTGTTGTTGGATCCATCGGTGGTCCGTTCACTCTTATTGATGAAAATGGCACGGCGGTGACAGATCAAGACGTCATAACCGAACCATCCCTAATTTATTTTGGCTATACTTTTTGCCCAGATGTCTGCCCTCTGGATACTGTTCGAAACGGCGAAGTCGTCGATATACTTGCTCAGGCTGGAACCTCGGCAACACCGATTTTCATTACCATAGACCCTCAAAGAGACACGCCTGAAGTCATGGCCGAATATTCCGAACTCGTTCATCCCAAACTGATTGGATTAACAGGCTCAAACGAACAGGTAAAAGCCGTCAGCAAAGCCTATCGAACTTACTACAAATCCCATGCCGATGACGGAGGCGAATTTTATCTCGTCGATCATTCAACTATGAGTTATCTTGTATTGCCCGAACATGGGTTTGTCGAATTTTTCAGAAGAGATCAAAGTGCTGAAATGGTCGCTGAAAAAGCAGCTTGTTTCATCAAAAATTCATAGCAGCATTTGACCATTGCGGGTCTAAACACTACTTCATTGTTTTGGAACATCGAAAAACCGGAGATCAGCTTTGTTATCTGAACGAAAACTGCATGAAATTGGACCTGACAAAACACTTTTGTTGGTTGATGACGACGAACCATTTTTGCGCCGCCTTGCAAAAGCAATGGAAAAAAGAGGGTTTGCAGTTGAAACAGCTGGATCTGTCGCCGCAGGTAGAGCAATTTCCACGGCCCGCCCGCCTGCATACGCGGTGGTTGATTTAAGGCTAGCAGACGGCAATGGCTTAGATGTTGTCGAAGTGCTGCGCGAAAAGAGGCCAAATTGCCGCGTCGTTGTTCTTACTGGGTACGGAGCCATTGCGACCGCTGTCGCAGCCGTTAAAATCGGTGCGACGGATTACCTTAGTAAACCTGCTGATGCCACAGATGTGATGAACGCACTTCTGGCAAAAGACGACGATTTACCACCACCACCAGAAAACCCGATGAGCGCAGACCGCGTGCGCTGGGAACATATCCAGCGAGTCTATGAATTGTGTGACCGCAATGTAAGCGAGACAGCAAGGCGGCTCAATATGCACCGAAGAACCTTGCAAAGGATTTTGGCAAAACGCTCACCTCGATAATTCTCTGGTTAGCCGGCGGCAATAGCAAGCATTTTCGAAATTGCTTTTCCCCGTTTGCGGTAAGCGACAAACACCATTGTGGATTAATACGCAAGACCATTAGAATGGTCCGGTACAATCGTAGCATCAGTAAAGGGCAGCTTGGCCACCTTGGCTGTCACAATGGTGTATTCAAACTGCAGACGGTCAACGCATTCGTCCTAGATTAAGAAGCACATAGGCCCCGGTGGCTCCCCATCCGGTTGGTACATCATAAACTTTGTATGGGTCTGCCAATTTAAGTAACTGAAAACCAATTATCTTATGAGAATTTTGGGCGAAAGTCGTGGCAAACTGGTCGCGAATGTTCGCATAGTAGTCTAAAATATGAGTAATATCGTTGGGTCGCGTGCTTTGCCTAAAAAGAGAGCACAAGACGAGCGCATTGGAAACACTCGCACAAAACTTTTTTGACGAAGGTCTAATTATAACAAAAATCTACCAATTGCTAATTCAGTCTCTAGTCTTTTAGTAGAGAGAAGCCTCAATGATAGCTCGCGCCTATTTACCTGAAGCTGCAACGACTCCACGGTCAAATAATTGGGCAATTTCTGTATCGGTAATACCGACAACGCTACTTAGTATCTCTTCTGTATGCTCGCCAAGTAGAGGTGCACGCTTTGCAGAATTGGCCCCACTGTGTTCGAAATTGACAGGGGAAGATGGAACAGGATATTTGCCAAGCCCCGGTAAATCCATCATTTGGAACATCGGATTGTCCAGTCCCATGTCTGGATCATGCTCAAGCGCCTCTTCTAAAGATCGAAACAATGACCAAGTGAGACCCAGTTTGTCGAATTGCGGTGCAATAGCAGAAACACTCCGTGCGTCAAACCATGGCTCTAGAATCGCAGTTATCCGATCCCTTAGGTGCCAGCGATTAGACTCCAGTTTCAAAGATAAATTGGCTTCAATTTCAAGGGCTTTCATAGCAGCTTCGGTTTCTGTTGCCTGCGTAATAAGTTTCCACTGGCGGTCTGTTAATCCAATAACCATTATACGCTGACCATCACCACAGACAAAATCATGTCCATAGGCGCCATATAGGTCATTTCCTGATTTTGTGCGTTGCGTCGTGGAGGTTACCGCTTCGCCAATCATGCCCAAATGGCCAATAGTGGCAGCTGCCACATCTTTTAGAGCCAATTCGACATTATCACCCAAGCTAGTTTTTGATCTGCGTCTTTCAGCCGCCAAAAGGGCAGAGACAACCATATTTCCCGCAATACAATCCCATGCTGGCAATGCGTTGGCAACCGGCTCTTTAAGACCTTTGGGGCCAGTAATATTGGGAATACCAACTGCAGGGTTGACAGTATAATCGACTTGCGGTCGCCCCGCACGATCTCCTGTTAGAGTCACCATGATCATATCTTTCCTAAACTTGGAAAGGGTCTCATGGTCCATCCAGCCGTGCACCCTCAGGTTTGAGATGAACAATCCTGCATCCTCTCCAGGCGCAGTTATGATGCGAGTGATCAATTCGCGACCTTCATTACTGTGCATATCGATCGCGATAGAGCGTTTCCCTTTATTCATGCCCGCCCAAAAATGGCTTCGCCCCGCCTCAGAGACGGGCCATCGATTAGAATCTAACCCACCTTCAAGCCGATCAAACCTAATGACATCTGCCCCCATCTGAGCCAGCGTCATTCCCGCCATTGGCACTGCAACAAAGGCAGAGCTTTCCACGACGCGCATCCCATTCAAAATCGTGCTCATTGCCTTATCCTTCTTGCCAAGTGGCTTGTGCTTGCATTGTTTGATGCCCATCTGGCACACCTGCATATAATGACAATGCATTTTTAGTCGTCTGCTGCTCTGCGCAAATCGCCAGATCATCAAAGTGAAATGAAGGGTGAATACCACGAAATTGAAAGCTTCTTAATTCAGTTTTGGCATATTCACTTGCAGCTTTTGCCAAAAACATAGCCTGTAGAGGTCCATGCACCACAAGGCCCGGATATCTTTCAACATCTTGGGCATAGGAAAGATCATAGTGAATTCGATGCGCATTAAATGTAATAGCTGAAAAGCGAAATAAACGTGTACTTGGCATTTCCAAACGATTTTCGAAAACCAATTTTTCCGGTATAGGGCGTTTGGCAGGGGGATCGAATTTTTCTGGCATCGCCAGATAGACAATATTTTGGGATTCCCGAATTGCGACGCCATTTTCGCCGTGTATTTCATGTGAAACCGTCACAAATGCCATACGGCCGCCTTTTTCATCTATTTTTTCAATAGTGGCAGAACGGGTCAACGTTTCATTCACATGTAAAGGCTTTAGAAATTCAAGGCTTCCGCTCGCCCACATCCGTCGCTCAAGGCCCAGATCAGGAAGGAACCTTCCTTTGTGCGGGTGCCCATCTATTCCCAATTCATCTGTTGGTACAACTGGCGAAAATGCACACCAATGTGACAGCTGCACCAAAGGCTGACCGTCATTTACATCGATGTCCCAGCCGAATGTTGCATTAATTTCCTCGCACCGTTGCTGACTGATTCGTCCTGTGTCTTTCTGATGGCGTCCGACGTATGTCTGAATGGCGTCACTAGGCATTATTTGGCGTCCTTTATCACTTAGCCTTATCTATGGGCGAAACCCAAAAAATCAAAAGGTTTTATAATAATAATGCTTCTGCAAGCCTCTTTTTGAAAAAATCCTGCTACGCAGATTTGAAAATCTGGATTTCTGGCAAAAAAGTTGGGAACATTCTGAAAACTGTTAAAATAATTATCTGAGTTTTTGAGCATTCGAATGCTTTGTTGTTACCTTGATTGTTAACGAATGTCTTCCCAGTAAAACGCTAAATAAGGCTACACTGGCTTTATCCATAACGTCCTGTTTGAGGAATATCTCAAAAGTCATTCTGCGCCGGATGACTGCTAATACTAAATTTTATCAACATGTTGGTGGACCTTGACGTTGATAGAGAAGATATCATGCTGGATGACTTTGGCGGTTAACGTTGGAAACTATCGCGATGCCAAAATCTTAGATCCCATTTAAATATAACCTATGCGGTCTTATTTCCCTATTTTCCTGCGCGTACAATGACGAAAGTGGCGTCTTTTGGGATCTCGTTGTTAAGTATTACCTTGGCTGGGCCAAACCGCTTGATACACGCCTCTGATATCGCGACCTTACTGGCATAGTAGATATTGCTTTTTGAAATCATTGATTGATCCTCAATCTGTAGATTGAAAATCATTGCAACGGTCGTGTGTGTCCAACACCTTTCTAAACAGTTAAAAACATATTTTTCCCAATTTTCAATATCGGACGTAGCGCTCAAATTATATGTCCCCGACATCACGGTAAACATAGTGGGGAAAATTGGAGCACTTCCCACCTCAAAGTTAAACGCAATGCTTTGCGACTGCTCACGGCATTCTTCAATAAGCTGAGGGCAAATATCATAGCCAGTATATTTAGAGATTTCAGGATCACCCTTTTCCAATAGATAGTTGGCAAATGCACCATAACCACACCCAATATCCGCAATATCGACTGCCGCGCCATCTCCAAGCCTTGCGACCTCTTGAGCTATAATGTGAAACCGCACTTCTTGTCTTTGACGCGTCAGCCAAAAACTGCCCTTGGCTGTAGCTCCATACTCCTGAAACCGAGCACCATAAACATCGCTTAATATTTCATTATAAATATTTTTCATTCTCGGCTTTACTTCGTTTTCGACTGTGCTCCCAAACAGGCATAGCCCATGGTTGAGACGATTGATCGCCACTTTATCACCACATACCCCCTATGGCATAGGTATATCGCTGACGTATTTTGGCACGTGATAGCCCTTTTGAACAGCTGGGCGCTCAGCAAGGCGTATGTACCAATCGCGCACATCAGGATATGCATTGATATCTATTTCCTGCCACTCAAAGCGCGAAATCCACGGCCATATCGCCATATCGGCAATTGAGTATTCGCCCGACCCCGACCCAGCAATAAAATCACACCCTTTAAGACGTGTATTAAGGATACCATAAAGCCGGTGCGCCTCGTTCAAATAGCGCGCCTGAGCATATTGCGATTTACCTTTGTTATATTTGACAAAGTGGTGCACTTGCCCCAGCATTGGCCCTAGACCTGCCATCTGCCACATTAACCACTCCATCATTGGCCAATACTCGCTCCCCTTGCAGATAAACTTGCCGTATTTCTGTCCGAGATAAAGCATGATTGCCCCAGATTCCATCATTGCGACATCAGCGTCCCGATCAAAAATAGCAGGAATTCGATTGTTTGGTGAAATTTTTAGAAAGTTAGGTACAAATTGTTCATCTTTCGAAAGATCGATGGTATGAACCCTGTACGGTACGCCCAATTCCTCTAAAAGAATAGACACCTTACGCCCATTTGGGGTCGTCCATGTATAAAAGTCGATCATCACTCATTCCCAATCATGCGCCTTAATCAATGCAGGATGATGCGCTTAAGTCACTTTCATGACGGCATGACTGCTTAAAGATGCCAGTTGAACCAACAGTCTCTCTTGATCACCTAATATTTTTTTCTCAAACAACACTTGAGATCAACGTCCCATAGCAAAAGAAGGGAAACTCTACCAAACTTCTATCTTTCTCTGTTTCTTACGCGCTGTTGTAATGCCTGTAATCCAAGTTCAAGGAGTTTAGGTATTTTCAACCGCTAAGTGATCTGGCATGGATTTAAAATCTGTCCAGAGTTTTTAAATTTTTTTATTACGACGGGTTATCTGGAAGCGTTACGTCATTTAGCTTTCTGCAATGCGGGCAATAAATCTTATTTTTGGGCCGGTAATTATCATTTGAAGCGAATGACCACCATAATTGGCAAAAATCACAGGTGAAATGCCATATCGTTTCTTTACTTATCTTCATGTCCTAGATGTCCTAGATCTCATCTTTATTGCAGCCGATGTATATATCATTAGAGAAAGTTCACCACAGACGCGACCCATATTTCTCACAAGTGTCCAAAAGTGTTTATGTGGCAGCTGCTGTTGAAATTCTGGCTTTATGCATACCGTTCCACACCAATCCATTGATTTTCCGAATATCGATCTCCGTACGCCCAACCAACCGGCAGGACGCTATTGATGTGATCGCGAATTTCAGACGTCATCTTAATATCCGAAGCTTGAATAAACTGAGCCGCGTGAGCGGCACTCCGCGTGCCAGGTATCGGCATTAAATGTTCTGCCTGATCAAGCACCCATGCCAGCGCCAGTGTCGCGGTTGGCAATTTAAGATCGGCTGCGAGCCTTTTGAAGGTAGCGACCGTTCGCACATTATTTGCAAAGTTGGGTTGTTGAAACCTCGGGTTATTTTTGCGGATATCTCGATCACTGAAGATGTCGATATCTGGTACTTTATCAGTCAAAATACCGCGCCCAACTGGTGAAAATGGGACAAAAGAAGCGCCTAGCTCTTTGCAGGCTTGGATTAGCCCAAGTTCTGGCGACCTTGTCCACAGTGAATATTCGCTTTGCACTGCATCCACCGGGCCTACTGCAGCAGCACGACGTAAACTTGTCGGCGATATTTCAGAAAATCCAATACCCCTAATTTTACCTTCGGCTTTGAATGCCAAAAGTGTCTCCATGACATTTTCTATCTCAACCTCTAGGTCTCGTCGGTGAATATAAAACAGATCGACACTTTCTAAATTCAAACGCCTCAATGAGGTCTCGAGTTCAGACCGCAAATATTCAGGTCGATTATCAAAGAGCCGCCCATCTTGACTGTTTCGCGAAATCCCACCTTTCGTCGCGATGACAAATTCTGCGGAGGTTTGTTTAAGATAATTCCCAATGATTGTTTCAGATATACCATTTCCATAAATATTCGCAGTATCTAAAAAATTGAGCCCCCGACCCAGACAAAACGCTAATGTCTCATGTGCTTCTTTCTCAGTGGTATTCCCATAAAATCCAGAAAAACTCATACATCCTAGCCCAATTTCTGATGCCATTGTGCCATCCAGAAGCAGTTTTCTATATTTCATTTTAACTTTCCATCATTTGACAAAACAATTGTTAAAGTACTCCTCTTGCACTTCATTATTGCGATAGACCATGTCACGGCAAGCAGAAAATTCTTGACACAATGTTGGCTGTCAATAATTTATATTTCTAATCACCGAGTTGCGCTTGACCTTGATTAACTTCGCAAAACAAGTGCCTTAAACGGAGACCAAAATGCCGAATGACTTCACATTTCATGATCTGGAAACCGCACCAGAACAAAGCAAGCGTCTGCTGAAGAAGCTTTTAGAACAATCCGGCCCCAACGGATTTTATGCAGCCATAGCCGAGTCACCAGAAGCTTTAAACGGGTATCATGCGCTACATAAAGCGTTTTCCGCGTCCAGTTTCAGTAACGAAGAGAAAACAGTTATCTGGCAATGCATCAATGTCGAAAACGAATGTCACTATTGCGTACCAGCACATACCGCAATGGCAAAAGCCATGAAGGTAAGCGACGAAGTGACCCGCGCCTTGCGCGATGAAACAGCATTACCTAACCCAAAACTTGAGGCATTACGAGACTTTACTCTTATTTTGGTGCGCACACACGGTAATGCTAGTGATGCTCAAGTCACGTCCTTTCTTGCCGCTGCTTATACACATAAGAACATTCTGGAGCTTGTTCTTGCCATAGCACAAAAAACTATCAGTAATTATGTAAATCATCTCACCAAAACACCCGTAGACAATCAGTATGAAAAATATGCGTGGTCCAAAGTGCAACAGCCAAAGGCTTAATGAATTCTACCAATGCAATTTCTAAAGGCCAAGCGCGTATTATCGCAGAGCTAGTACAGGCGATTATTGGAGCAGTTATATAAAACTAACCTTTTTCGTATCCTTACATAGCCACGAAAGCATTGCAAAAACTGTACATCATCGCTTTGTCCCCAATTTAAATGTGCTGCGCATTACAAATGAACTTTTCTTTAAATATCTGCAATATGTCGGAACAAATGATCTTTGCGATAAACAATCAAGGTGGCATAATTTCTATTGAAGGTGTATAGAAAAATTGCATAAGGGCATATTCGAAGGGATAAGATATGGGCCAAGAAGAAATTTATTCCGACCAATATCTAAATAAGATTCTGAACGAAAATAAGACGATTGCATCTGTTGGGGTCAGTCTTAACCCAATCAGGCCGAGCTATTTCGTCTCTCGCTACTTATCGCGTCGTGGGTATGCTATTATTCCAGTTAATCCTGCTTACGCTGGCCAAATTGTCTGGGGTAATCTTGCCTACAGTCAAATAAGCCAAATTATACAAGATATAGATATGGTGCAGATTTTTAGAAAATCGGAAGCAGTTCCAGAGATTGTCGAAGATGCAATTTTACATTTACCCAATTTGAAAACAATTTGGATGCAGATCGGGGTTATGCATGCTGATGCAGCCAAAACAGCCAGAGAGCATGACCTAGAAGTAATTCAAAACCTATGCCCCAAAATGGAACATCAGCGGCTTTCAGGCGAGCTAGGTAAATACGGTATCAACACAGGCCTCATAACATCGCGCCTGCAGCCACTTCCCTATTAGACTGAATTTATATGAATTGCGGCATAGGCGGTGTGGTGTGGTGTGGGAATATTTTAAAACCGTCAATTGCAATAAAATAAAATTTGCCCAGAAAGATCTACTCAAACCGGTTTAAGACCTAAACTTCTATCTGTTGCCCGAATAAACACTTTCTATTGTACAATTATCATAGAATAAAATTCCGTTTTCAAAGTTTGATTTTTAAAAAAATGCGGTCGATATCTTTAATGTGAAATAAAGGATTCCGATTTAATGCTGTTTGAGCTCTATGACATAAAAATTGAGGTTGCAGTCCTGCAATTTGCTTTCGGTGCTATATTGGGGTCAATATTTGGGGGACTAGGTCTATTATCTCGATTTTGTCTCCACCGGGCGGTCGTGGGTCCTGCAAATGAAAGACAGAGCGCCAAAGCCGTCTGGGCTACAGCTCTTATTTGTGCGATGTTTTGCACGGGTCTGCTTCAGCACTTTGGAATGATTGATGTGGAAGACCACAGATTATTGTCAAACAGGCTTCCAATTTTTTCCATTGTCTTTGGGGGCATATTTTTCGGAATTGGAATGTCTCTAACCCGAGGTTGTACTTCTCGGCTGACAATTTTAGCCGCGACAGGAAATTTGCGTGGACTGTTTGTGCTCATGGTATTTGCTATGATCGCACATGCAACATTGAAAGGTGTTTTGGCACCTCTGCATACATTTTTAGGATCGTTCAAACTCAATCTACCGTATGCTGGTTTTAGTGAGTTGTATGGCGGTTCAATCGTTTGGTCCATCGTGCTAATCGCCATTGCATCAACTTGGGCCGTTCGTTCCGGTATATCGGGTAAAATGCTCATGATAAGTGGCCTAATCGGTGCCTTGATCCCACTTGGATGGTTTGGCACATCAGTTTTTCTGGTTGATCCTTTTGACCCAAGCCCTTCGCAAACGTTTTCATTCACTTTGCCTTGGTCTGAGTTTCTGTTCTGGATGATCGCCTCGACCTCTATAACCCCTAGCTTTGGACCGGGCTTAATTTGTGGTGTTATGATTGGAAGCTTCAGCGTCGCATTTTGGAGCGGTCGCTTAAAGCTGAAGGGATTCTCAGAACCACAGGAAATAGTGCGATATGGCCTTGGAGCCGCGTTGATGGGCGTTGGTGGCGTTTTGGCTGGAGGATGCACTGTTGGTGCTGGTTTGGCGGGAACGTCCGTACTTTCATTTGCTGCATTTCTGGCTTTGGGTTCAATAGTTTTTGGAGCTTTACTGATGCAAATATTAAGCAGGGTTAAGTATTTTCCCATATCTAGCTTGAACGACTGATGCGACGCAGCATGAGAGCTTTATTGAAGTCTCAGGAGGATATCAAGAATAGTGAGGCGTTACATTTCGTCCCTGTTAAAAATCCCAGAAATGCGCAGATGTGCATAGCCATGAACAGCGCTCCATAGGAACATTTTGGCGCGGATAATTTTTTAAATCATCCAGATGACCAAGTTGCAAATCTTCAGCTATATCTGGCAATAATAATATAGTTTTTACCAATACGTTTCTCAAAA
>JAQWKM010000042.1 GCA_029247845.1 Paracoccaceae bacterium
GCTCTGCGTGACTGGGTGACCAATGTGCGGGATACATTTTACTGCATTGGAACAGTAGCAGGACCGCATCCATACCCAGCAATGGTGCGGGACTTTCAGTCGATCATCGGTAAGGAAGTCAAAAAGCAAATGCAGCTTACCGAGGGCCGCAACCCGGATACATTGATTGCAGCGATTGGTGGGGGCTCAAACGCTATGGGCCTTTTCTACCCATTCCTCGATGACGACGATGTTGAGATCATCGGTGTCGAGGCAGGTGGCAAGGGCGTAAATGAGAAAATGGAGCATTGCGCTTCTTTGACGGGAGGGCGCCCCGGCGTTCTACACGGCAACAGAACATATCTTTTGCAAGATGATGACGGACAAATTCTAGAGGGCTTCTCCATATCAGCGGGACTCGATTACCCCGGTATTGGTCCTGAACATGCCTGGCTTCACGACATTGGACGCGCGAAATATGTGGCTATTACTGATAAAAGGGCATTAAAAGCCTTTCAGCTTTGCTGTGAACTGGAAGGCATCATTCCCGCCTTAGAGCCCAGCCATGCGCTGGCACATGTGATGAAAATCGCCCCAGAATTGGATAAAAATCACATTATTTGCATGAATATGTGCGGACGCGGCGACAAAGATATCTTTACCGTCGCCAAACATCTAAATTTTGATATGGGCGATATGGGCTAAAAGTCGATTACTAATATACTGTTGCAAAACCTCACACCATGAATTTCTGCGGGATTTTTTGTATAATATCCTCGGATATTATTTATAGATTTATTCGGTAAACGTCACAAAATTGTCTCGATAAAACCGATACCAGTTATCACCCATTATGCCATTTACTTCGGTCTCTGACATACCAGTGTCACGCAGACCCTGAGCTATATTGCAGAAGTCTCTATTGTTCTGAAACCAATACGGCATTGGCGGAAATCCCGGAGCACTGACAGAGCCTTCTCCGTAATCAATCTCTTTGCTCCAGCGACCAACACGCATCCACTCCACTATGCTGTCGGGCTGATCCTGACAAAGGTCAGATCCAATCCCAAGATGGTCTATCCCATAACGATCAGCGGCATGTGCAATCATTTCACAGAAACTCTGCAAAGTGCATTCGGTGTTATCCTTGAGGTGATGGGGGTAGAGAGAAAAGCCGAGCATTCCGCCAGCCTTAGTTACCGCTTTTATCACTTCATCACGTTTATTGCGTAACGCCGGTTGCCAATCGTAAGTGTTTGCATGCGTGATGGCTATAGGGCGTTGAGAGATCTCAGCCGCCTCAATCGTAGACCTATCGGCAGAATGGCTCATATCTATTACCAGGCCGACCCGGTTCATCTCCTTAATAACTTGGCGGCCCATACGAGTGATGCCAGGATCTTCAGTTTCGTAACAGCCTGTCGCCAAGAGCGATTGGTTGTTGTAACTTAGTTGCATGAAGCGCGCGCCAAGACTGTGTACGATCTCGACTAGGCCAATATCATCTTCGATTGGGCTAGGATTCTGAAAGCCAAAGAAAATTGCGGTCCGATCCGTTGCCCGCGCGCGATCGATGTCTTCTGCCCACAGACCTTTCATGATCAAGTCGGGATATTGTTCAAACCAACGATTCCAGACCTCAAAATTTAGAACTGTCTCTCGAAAGTTTTCGTGATAAGAAATTGTGACATGTACAGCATCCACTCGGCCCTCACGCATTTGTTTGAAAATCTTTGGAGACCAGTTGGCGTACTGCAAATTATCTATAATCATTTTAGAAATACCTCTATATTCTGGGGTAAATTTTGAAACAATATAACTTAAATAAGCATTACATTCAGTCCTAAATCGGCATCCATATTACGTCTTTGAAACGTGTTTGATTTTTAATGTTAATAAAACTCTTACAGAACATGCCGCGAACTATGGAGATCATTCATTGCTAAATCCTTCCTTCAAAGCCAAGTTAGTTTTCATTAGAGACTCATAAAACACACTATCTACCCTTCTCCTGTAATACTACAACTCTATAAATTGCGCGATAGCTTTGTTAGACTGTGGCAGATAATAAGATAAGCTTTGAAAGATTACTGTTCATGTTAGCTACGCAAACCGCTGTTAAAAAATCAAATGAGCAGCTCGAGAAAACCGATGATATCGATTTAAACCGAAGGGTTCAGATTAGTTTTTTGAGCGCCTTTTTGTTTCTTTTAATTTCTGTCTCTTGGTTTTTGGTTTTTGCTTGGCTGGGCGATCTTATTGGTGTTTTAACATGCAGTCTTTTTATAATTACCATACTGATTTTTATAGTTATTTTTTGTTTTTATCATAGCAAGATTGTACGTATTTTTTGGCTTTTCAATTGTAATATAGCAATTCTATCTGCATTAATTTTTGCCAACCCTGGTGGCGATGTAGATCTGTTGTTCTTAGTTGTTTTGGCTTTGCCATTTTTGGTCCTTTCCCGACAGAAAGAACCTTTTTTCCTACTCTTCTGTTTCTTGATTCCAATAATTTTGTGGTTTATCACTTTTTATTTTAACGTCAAAGGCTTTTCCATGCAGCTATTGGGCATTCCGCTCATAGTATCCAAAATGGATTTAAACACTTTGAATACGTCAATTCGCATGACCGTGGGCATCTGCATAGTCGCCGAACTTGGTATGTTTACACATTTTTCCTCAAAAACCGAGGAAGAGCTTTATTTGGCCAGCACTGATGCGGAAGTTGCATCGCAATCAAAGGGTAATTTTTTGGGTAATATGAGCCATGAAATCCGCACCCATATGAACGCATTGATCGGAACAATTGAAGTTCTGGACACAATGCAACAATCGCTCGATCAATCCCACACTATCGGAACAATCCGTAATTCCACTTTTTCATTGTTGCGCATTATTGATGACATATTAGACGCAAAAAAGATCGACGCGGGCAAGCTCGATATTGAAAGCGCCAAAATGGAGCTGCGCCCTGTCATTGAAGGCGCGGTTATCATGCTGCAAACCATGGCAGATCAAGCTAATGTACGCTTGGCTCTGTCCATTGATCCAGATGTCCCAACTTGGGTTTTGGCCGACTCTGTACGTCTGCGCCAGATTGTTCTCAATCTATTAAGCAATGCCATCAAATATACCGCTGACGATCTCATCGGACGTACAGGCTGGGTTTATGTATCAGTGACCAAGGTGTCCAATTCTAATCTCGGGATCAAGATTCAGGACGAAGGTATTGGGATTTCCCAAGAATTTCAAAAAAGGCTATTCCAGCCCTTTGTTCAGGGAGAGACTGCTTCGACGCGGCGGGTTAGTGGAACGGGTCTTGGCCTTATGATCAGCAAACAGATTGTCCATCAAATGGAGGGCAGGCTCACAATTAAAAGCAAACCA
Organism: Paracoccaceae bacterium; assembly: GCA_029247845.1. Lineage (GTDB taxonomy): Bacteria > Pseudomonadota > Alphaproteobacteria > Rhodobacterales > Rhodobacteraceae > LFER01. The sequence continues at coordinate 3,369 of JAQWKM010000042.1, forward strand.
GGCCAAGGCACGGCAGTTACCGTTAAATTGCCATTGCCAGAGGTGTCTGAACATCAATTAGGGAACAGTATTCTAAATTTAGAAATCAATTACGTAATGCAAGATGGCAGAAGGGAAATATGGTATCTTACAAGAAATCTAAAAAGGCAGGGTGCATTGGTGACACAGCAGCTGATATCTAATGAGTTAGAAGGCTTTATCATCGCACCACAAAGCGGAGTTATCTATTTATTGCAGTCAAAATCTGCTGAACAGATTACATCTTGGCAGGACCATGTCAGGAACAATGCATCAAAACCTAAATTCATTATATTATCCGAACAGCGGTCAGATAAACTTGGTCAATTGCATGAGGATACGTTTTGCATACAACTTAATCCTGTTCTGGATACCGAATTAACCAATGCACTAGCCGTCATAAGCGGACGTAAGAAACCTTCTTTAACACCGCAACAACAACGTGTCAGCCCAGTATTGACGCCAAAGAAAAAGAAACAGCGTAAGGCAAAGTCTCTTCTCCTCGTCGAGGACAACAAGATCAATCAAATCGTTATCTTAAAACAGCTCGAAGTGCTTGGCTATTCCGTCGATGTGTCCGGGAACGGTAGAGATGGTCTAAATCTTTGGAAAAGCGGGAAGTATGATGCCATTTTAAGTAACTGTAATATGCCTACAATGGATGGTTTTGAAATGACCGAAGCAGGGCGAAGATGGGAGAGAAGAAATAAAGTTAAGCCAATCCCCATCATTGCGATCACGGCCGATGCTTTAAAAGGGGACGCAGATAAATGCTTTGCGTCGGGAATGGATGATTACTTGGCAAAACCCGTCGAGATCAAAATTCTGGAGGCCAAATTGGTAGCATTAGTAGGCTTATGAAATAACAACAGGTTTGAAACATACTCCGAAAGGCGAACTCCCATTATTTAATGTACTTGGCAAATAATAACGCATGCGGCGCAGGCATGACAGTCAGAGCAAGCGCGCCTTAATGGGCCTCTGCCCAATGTGCGCCTTGCCCGGCATCCACAATTAGCGGCACATCCAATTTGAGAACAGGCTCAGCGGCTGTTTCCATGACGTCGCGCACGATCTCCACCAATGGATCTATAGCGTCCTCTGCAACTTCAAACAGCAGTTCATCATGTACTTGCAACAACATCTTGGCTGGCATTGCCTCAATCGCTTTTGGCATCCTGATCATTGCGCGACGAATTATATCAGCGGCGGACCCCTGAATAGGAGCATTGATCGCAGCCCGCTTGGCAAATCCCGCCGTCGGACCTTTTGAATTAATCTCTGGTGTGTGAATGATCCGACCAAAGAGTGTTTCAACACGCGCATTTCCCTTAGCAAACTTTACAGTTTCGTCCATATATTCTCGAATCCCAGGGAACCTTTCAAAATATCGATCGATAAAACCCTGTGCTTCTTTGCGGGGAATACGGAGATTGCGGGCAAGACCAAATCCAGAAATCCCATATATCACTCCAAAGTTAATTGCTTTTGCCTGTCGTCGAATATCTGATGTCATCTGATCAAGTGGGACATCAAACATCTCGGAAGCCGTCATGGCATGAATATCTAGACCATCGCGAAACGCTTTTTTGAGACTATCAATACCCGCCACATGGGCCAGAATACGCAATTCAATCTGGCTGTAATCTAAACTGACAAGAACTTGCCCGGGTTCTGCAATAAAGGCTTCGCGAATGCGGCGGCCATCTTCGCTACGTACTGGAATGTTTTGCAAATTTGGATCTGTCGAGGCAAGGCGACCAGTGTTGGCGCCTGCTATGGAATAAGACGTATGAACCCGCCCCGTTTCAGGGTTTATATGATCTTGTAATGCATCCGTATAAGTCGATTTTAATTTACTAAGTTGACGCCAATCCAAAACCCGCTTGGGAAGATCATGGATTGTTGCCAGATCTTCAAGCACATCAGCACCTGTCATATAGGCACCTGTTTTTCCTTTTTTGCCACCCTCATAGCCCAGTTTATCAAACATCACTTCGCCAAGCTGTTTAGGACTGCCAACATTAAAGCTTTCGCCTGCCAATTCGTGAATGTCAGCTTCAAGAGCAGTCATTTTTTGTGCAAACTTATTAGACATACGGGATAGCGTATCGCGGTCAACTTTAATACCCGTCATTTCCATCTCAGTCAAAACCGGCACTAGGGGACGCTCTAGACTTTCGTAGACCCGCGTCACTCGAACCTGATGCAGACGCGGTTTGAGCAGTTGCCAAAGCCGAAGCGTTATATCGGCATCCTCAGCAGCATAGGGCGTGGCTTCCTCGATATTCACCCGATCAAACGTGATTGCAGACTTACCGGAGCCAAGCAACGCTTTTATCGGGATAGGAGTGTGATTTAGATATCGCTCTGACAGAGCATCCATCCCATGCCCGTGAAGTCCACCATAGAGCGCATAAGAGATCAGCATCGTATCATCAATAGGATCCACACAAATCCCCTTGAGAGCTAAAATTTTGGCGTCATATTTCATATTTTGGCCAATTTTTATAATTGAGGGGTCTTCCAAGATTGGTTTGAGCACACCAAGTACGTCCGCCAAAGGCAACTGGCTTTCTGCCAAGCCGTCAGATCCAAACAGATCATCTGAAGCGCCCACTTTATGGGTCAGCGGGATATAACACGCTTCCCCCGGCTCAACACATAAGGAGATACCAACCAACTCGGCTCGCATTTCATTAAGCGACGTCGTTTCAGTATCGATCGCCACATAACCGCGGGACATTATCTTTTCAATCCAAGTATGAACTTCTGACATTCTGCCAAGCGCTGAGTATCCAGCTTGGTTAAA
>JAQWKM010000070.1 GCA_029247845.1 Paracoccaceae bacterium
AAAATCGCTGTAGTGCGATCGTACCCGCCTAAGTGCTGAAAAATCGCAATATTTGCCATTAATGCCAATGGTACAAAGGCGCTGAGCCCCAGAATACTCATCCCGATCAAGGGAAATTGTGAGACCAGATCACTGCTGACCCGTGATCCGATCATAACGCCAATAATAGCGATAAAAATCATTCGAAATTCAAGTGGGAATACATATTTTTCGGGGACGAGCTTGGGTCTTAAGATACACACTGAAGCAGTGATCAATAGAGCTCCAAGCATCCAGGGAAGCGGCAGCTTGACTAGGCTGCCTAATAAGCCGCCCAAAGCGCCAAGTAGCAGAAATGCAATGGAAACTACGACCGTTTGAATAGGCATAAAGAAAATCTTTTTAGTAGGATCTCTTCATGGTCTATAGCTTGCCAATTGTCAAACTCCCTATTCTTCGCGCCCATGGCGCTTGAGAAAGGTATGCAGTTTGGATTTCAATGGGTGGTTACTTTGGAGAGCACAGACATATGCCTGAGTTGCCAGAAAGCATGCCTGTTCATGATCCAAAACCCGTTCAGCGGCATGGGCATATAATTCGGCTAAAAGCCAAGTGTTGCTGGCGTCGTGCGCCATCAGGATCTGGTCCTCCAGATCCTGATCATTCAGCTGCATGCTCCAAACCGCGGTGTGTTTCTATCTGACTGGCGGCCCAATCGTGAAAACAATGCGTCGGTCCATCCATTGCTGGAGAGAATTTTCCACCATCAAATGCGATGCCATGGCGGCCGCGTTGCATGCCTTCAACAACAAATATATCCTCTTTGAATATTTCTTTCCACTGATCCGTATTTTTCTTGCGCAACGCTTCATTTGTGTCTTCTGAGGGATAGAAGAAGTGAATATTTTCAACCGTTTTTTCAGGTCCATCAGGAATTAGAATAATCGCAAACGCATGATCTCGATGTGTACCTAGTAGGACGTTTGGATAAATGGAAAGATATTCTGCCGATTCATTCCATTTTTCTGACAGGTTTTCAAAATCTGGAAATTTTTCGTTGCTTTCGCCACTAAGTTGGCGGTACACTAAAGTACCTTGACCTGAATACGAGCCGTAGTTTTCTATGTTGTAGTGATCTTCAAGGCGCGAGTAAGAGTTTAATCCGGGATGTATCCAAGGCAAGTGATAGCTTTCACAATAATTCTCAACAGCCAGTTTCCAATTACAGTTTACGTCTAGTTTGAATGTGCTATCAGCACCACCGTGATACAGTGGCTGTTCAAATTCTGACCATCTTGTGATGGCATCTTGCATTGCGTCTTCAAAAGTGGGCGCGTTTCCATTCATATTAATCCATACCACATCGCGCCAAATATGGCTTCTGATTTCGATTAGGCCGAGTTCAGATCGGTTTATATCTTTATGAGTGCTCTGACCAGGACCGCCCACATGCGGCGTGCTTACGAGGCGCCCGTCAGTTCGGTAACACCAGCTGTGATAGGGGCATCGAATAGCGCCAGCTATTTTGCAGGCATATTCTACAAGGATCATGCCACGATGTCGGCACGTATTCTGGAAGACGCGTACTTGGTCATATTTATCGCGCAATAATAGCAAAGGGACGCCCAAGAAAGTTGATGGAATAGCGTCACCGGGTTCTGGCACTTCTGAAGCCACGGCCAGCCCGGCCCATTGATTGAAAAGCAGGGCATGCCTTTCTTCATCATAAACTGCTGGATCAATGTAGTGGGCATTGGGCAGACCTTTGGCTTGTGAAATCGATATGCGGATTGCGTCAAAATCTGTTGTGTAGGACATATGACGGCCTTTTTGTAGCTGGAATACTGACTTTTGACTATTACTCTATATGATTCTTGGTAATTTAAGTGCTAATTTACGACGCGAAATTGCGGCTGCGACATGGCTATTTAAATGGTTCTGTCGCTCTAAGGAGCTTTCTTTGGTGAGGGGTGGGCTCAGCTTTTCTGCAAAACCCTTTTATGCGAGCTTTGTTCATGGTCTCCGAACATTTATGCCAAGTCGTTCCATAATTTGAAGCTATTAATGGTTATAATTGGTGTTTTGCGTACGGAACGTACCGAACAGCCAAGCCAGAAATATTTGCAAAAGTCGGTATGGTTGTTAGAAAATTAAACATGCATGTTAGAGAATTTTGTCGTTAGACAAGACTACAACTCCACCTTCGTATTAGATGAAAAACCTATAGGTAATTTCATTAGCCTTAGTAAGTCATGTCGCGAGGCAGCTCAATCGATGTCTGCGTGAGGTGGGCCACTTTCTAAAGACCTGACATCTCGATATCTTTCCCACGCGATAGTGCAGCGACGCCTGTTCTTGCAATTTCAACAAGACCTAGTGGTCTCATAAGATCTGCAAAAGCCTCGACTTTATCAGGAGCCCCGGTGATCTGGAACACAAAGCTTTCATGCGTACTATCCACAACATTCGCTCTGAAAATATCTGCCAACCGAAGCGCTTCGACGCGCTTGTCACTTTTTCCACTTACTTTTAGCAACGCGAGCTCTCGCTCAACGGAGGGGCCTTCAACGGTTAAGTCATGGACATCATGCACAGGAACAATACGTCCTAATGTTGCTTTGATCTGCTCGATCACTTGTGGCGTTCCACTTGTCACTATAGTTATGCGACTTTTGCGACCTTCGTGATCAACTTCCGCAACTGTGAGGCTGTCGATATTATAGCCGCGTCCTGAAAAAAGACCAATCACGCGCGCTAACACACCGGCTTCGTTATCGACCAAAACTGCCAGCGTGTGAGTTTCAATCTCATTCCCGTAATTGGGTCTGAGATTATATGCAGAGTGTTTAGAAGAGCCTCTTTTGATTTGTAGGGCTGACATCAATTTTTTCCAATTATTAAATTTTTCTTGTAGAAAAAGTCATTAAACAAGGACTGCACCACTCGTGGTGATTACATCTTTTGTACTTACTTCGCCGAGCAGCATTTTATTGTGTGGTTCGCCAGATGGTATCATAGGGAAGCAATTTTCGTGTTTTGCCACAAGGCAGTCAAAGATAACAGGCCCATCATGATCCAACATTTCCATAATTGCCTCATCCAAATCCCTTGGATCACTGCAAAGGATGCCCTTTGCGCCAAAGGCTTCTGCTAATTTAACAAAGTCAGGCAAAGCTTCTGACCAGCTTTGTGAATAGCGTTCTCCATGCAGTAACTCTTGCCACTGTCTCACCATTCCAAGACGTTCGTTATTTAATATGAACTGTTTAACCGGAAGGCGGTATTGAATAGCTGTTCCCATCTCTTGCATATTCATAAGCCAACTTGCCTCTCCAGCAACATTTACAACGAGCGCGTTTGGATGGGCAACTTGCACGCCGATGGAAGCTGGAAATCCGTAGCCCATGGTCCCAAGTCCACCCGAAGTCATCCATTGGTTGGGTTGTTCAAATCCTAGGTATTGTGCCGCCCACATTTGGTGCTGGCCGACTTCGGTGCAAATGAACCTATCCGCACGATGTTTAGTCAGTTCTTCCAGCCTTGCCAAAGCATACTGTGGTTTGATTATAGGGCCGTCTTGTTTGAACTCTAGACAACGGACTTCTCGCCAAGTTTCTATTTGGATCCACCATTTTGCTAAACCTTCGGAATTTGTTTTTTGGCCGCGTGATTTCCAGACTTTCAGAATGTCTTCTATCACATGGCCAACATCCCCAATTATTGGAATATCAGTGCGGATTACCTTGTTTATTGACGAAGGGTCAATGTCTATATGCGCTTTGGTTGAGTTGGGGCTAAAGGCATCTATTCGGCCGGTGATCCTATCGTCAAAGCGTGCGCCGATGTTAATCATGAGATCGCAGTCGTGCATCGCCATATTTGCCTCATAGAGACCATGCATCCCCAACATACCTAGCCAATTCTCTCCTGAGGCAGGATAAGATCCAAGCCCCATAAGTGTAGAAGTCACAGGAAAACCGGTAGTGGCGACCAATTCGCGCAACAACTGACTTGCAGCAGGGCCAGAGTTGATGACACCACCGCCTGTATAAAAGATAGGACGCTTGCTATTTTCTATTGCTTCAACAAGTGCCGTTATTTGACTCATATCCCCCTTTAAGCGAGGCTGGTAACGGCGCAGATTTGTCTGCTTTTTGGGTTGGTATTCTGCTGAGGCAAACTGAACGTCTTTGGGTATATCAACGAGCACTGGTCCGGGTCGACCGGCAGTTGCCACATGGAATGCATTGTGAATGATGCCCGAAAGTTCAGCTGTATCGCGCACCAGCCAATTGTGTTTGGTACAGGGGCGGGTAATGCCAACAGTGTCCGCTTCCTGAAAGGCGTCAGAGCCAATCATAAATGTCGGAACTTGGCCGGTTAGAACAACAATCGGGATGGAATCCATTAAGGCGTCTGTAAGTCCCGTAACCGCATTTGTTGCTCCCGGTCCTGAAGTGACCAAAACAACGCCAGGTTTGCCTGTCGATCGGGCATAACCCTCTGCTGCATGGACCGCACCTTGCTCATGTCTGACCAGAATATGGCGAATATCGTTCTGTTCGAAAATCGCGTCATATATGGGAAGGACAGCGCCGCCAGGGTATCCAAATACTGTATCCACACCCTGCTCTTTGAGGGCTTGTATAACCATTTCTGCTCCGGTCATCTGGCGCTTCATTGTAATGCTCCATTTTAGCTGGCAAGGAAACTTTTTACCCCAGCCTATTTTTGTTTCGTTCGCACATAAAAAAATCCCGAAAATTCGAGGGTGCATGTGTCTCAATATAGTACGTTTTAAAAACCCATGCGCTTCTTTTTCACAATCACCACTCTTGTCGTCGACATATCGGGGTCTGTATTACTTGAACCGAACTCTATTGTCCCGAGTCAGAGAGGTCAATACGGAAATACTGGATATTTGGAATGATTTATACCAAATTTCTTTGTATTAATTGCGTAAATTGTTAAAAATTAGAAATTTATGGAAAATAAAATACTTTTTTTGCCACCTGAGCAGGATGTGTCCAGGTTAAAAAAAAGCCGCCCCAAATGGGGCGGCCATATTGCTTGGTTAAAAAAGTTTAGCCTTCTGTCTCTTCAGATGCTTCATCCGCGGTGGGCTCAGGCACCTCTTCGAAACCGTCCGAGGCAGCCGCACCCATATCGTCAAACAGTTCCGAGATTTCGAATTCTGCTGCAGCTTCTTCTTCGGCAGCCAGTTCTTGGATTGATTTACCGGTTGCTTGAAGCTCGGCCTCTTCCTGTGATCTTGCGACGTTCAGGATGATAGTTGCTGTTACTTCTGCATGCATCCGCACTGCCATCTCATGAAGGCCAAGGTTTTTGATCGGTTTGATCAAAGCGACTTGTTTGCGGTCGACAATGAAGCCGCCATCTGTAGCAGCGTCGGCGGCATCTCTGGGCGTGACAGAACCGTAAAGTGCACCCGCGTCAGAAGCTGATCGAATCACGATAAAGGTTTGACCATCGAGGCGTGAGGCCAAATCTTCGGCTTCCTTACGGGTCTCCAAATTTCGCGTCTCAAGCTGAGCTTTTTGAGTTTCGAAATTTGAGATATTTTTTTGCGACGCCGTCAAAGCCTTTCCTTGGGGCAATAGAAAATTGCGTGCAAAGCCTGGTTTTACATCGACAACATCGCCCATCTGGCCCAGTTTAGCCACGCGTTCCATTAGGATAACTTGCATTGCTATGTCTCCTTACTTCACTGCGTAGGGCAGAAGTGCCAAAAAGCGTGCCCTTTTAATCGCGCACGCGAGTTCACGTTGTTTCTTTGCAGACACTGCTGTTATGCGCGATGGCACAATTTTGCCACGCTCTGAAATGTAACGTTGCAACAATTT
>JAQWKM010000041.1 GCA_029247845.1 Paracoccaceae bacterium
CTTAAATGTTCTTTTTATGACATAAGAAGCTGGGCGCGTAAAATATCAGAATATAAAAAAAGGAGTTCTAAACGAAAGTTTATTGTGTAGGGACCTTTCAGAAGAAAGGTTCTTATAATTCTGCAGATGTATTGACTAAAAGGTCTTTTTTAGCAGCAAAAAAACCTTAGGTTTGAGATGGCAAATAGCTGAAAGGCAATCCGCGTGTGTAATCTCTATTCCATGACCAAGCCAGTGGACGAGATGCGCCAGCTCTTTCAGGTCTCGCACCATCTTGACCGCCTTGGAAATTTTGAGCCGCTGGGCGCAATCTTTCCCAAGCATCAAGCGCCAGTCATGCGATTGAATGCAAATAATGAAAGAGAATTGGTACAAATGGAGTGGGGGTTTTCTACCCCCAAACTTTCAAAGCGTACAGGCAAACCAATTACACCATATGCATGGAACAATGCGCGCGACGATAAAGTCGCGCGCAACAGGCTATGGGCGGAGAGTTTTCAGACCAGAAGATGCCTAATCCCAGCATCCAGTTTCCAGGAAAGTATTGGGCACAACCCAGCCACCAACGTTTGGTTCGCACTCAAAGGGAACGACAAAAAAGAGCGTAAGCTCTTTGCTTTTGCAGGCCTGTGGCGCCATGAGCAGATTGAAATGAACACAAGTGCCCGCGATAGAGACACGCACACGATTATTACAACCTCGCCCAATGATCTCGTCAAACCAATACATCCAACACGTATGCCAGTGATCCTATCACCTGATGATTTTGACATATGGCTAAATGGATCAGTCGATGAGGCTCAAAAATTACTGATGCCATATTCATCAAAAGGGATGCATATTGTCCGACGGGGAAAAGGGCTTTGGTCTGATCCGATCCAAGGCTCCTGATAGGTCTAAGAATTGACGGACTCTAAGGTCGCATCATACTTATCATCTGATGCTCTAATATCTGTTTAAGCGGCAAAGCCACACCAAGTTTTCGCAGTAAAAATATAAGGCCGAGTAGTTTCCGCTGAACCAGTAAATGCTCGGCGGGGACAAAGGAGGGCGGTGCCAATCTTGCAAATTCTTGCATTGTTCCCACATTTACAAATTCAAAAACCTTGCTGTCTGAGAAAGAAAAAAGTTCGCTTTCATGCAGCTCTGACAGCCCAGTTGAAAGCGCGGTTTCAAGCAGATTTAAAATCCCATCAGGCAACTCTTCCGGCATCAGTTTTTCTTTGACCAAAGCGGCGGAAACGCCATCTTGATCATTATTCAGAACATGGTGAAGTAATGTCTCATAGGTTTTAACAACAGATTCAGGAAGAACAACCGTTGCCCCAAAATCCAGCAACTTAAGTTGTCTGGCCTCTGTATCATAACGAAAATTGGCAAAGTTTGTATCTGTTTGTACAAGCTGAAATTCGAAAATTTCACGGATTGTCCAAGTCACCAACATATATGCAATATGCTCACGCTCAAATGAGGCGAAATGGTCCATAGTGTCAAATTCATACCCTTCCTCAAACGACATCGTCAAAATCTCGGGCGTTGAAAAATCTGCAACAACGCTGGGAACCGCAATACACGTTTCACTCTGCGCCAAATCCGCGAAGGTCTGTAGATATTTAGCTTCCCTCAAGTAATCTGTTTCTGCAATTAACTGCTCTTGGCAAATTTCCAAGTAATGTTCAATATCAAGATCCTTTGGCACCATACCACTCGCACGCGCCATCAATCTCAAATTATTCACATCACTTTTGATCGATTTCTTAATATGTGGAAATTGAACCTTTATCGCAACCTTTCGTCCATCGCGCAAAACCCCTTTGTGAACTTGCCCAATCGACGCAGCTGCGAATGGTCGAACGTCAAAACTACTGAATTTTTTGCGCCAGTCTAGACCCCAATTTTTATTCAAAACCAAACGCAATTGCTTTGGCGGCATGGCATATCCGCTTGCCCTCAGTCGGGCAAGGATTGCAACAAACTCTGGCGGAAGAAGATCCGTATCATCCATTGACATCAACTGACCAAGTTTCATCACCGCACCGCGCATATGGGCTAAAGAATTGGTAATATCTTCAAAATTTTTTGAGCTTAACATCATCGACCTAATTGATTGGGCCTGCCCGCGGCCAATATCTTTGATTACAGATCTTGCTAGGTTTGCCCCTAGCTTTAGCGCCAGACCACCAAACCCCGCAGTCCGCTCAAATCGGCTACTTGGGATACGGCTAGATGTGATTACTTTGCTCATGAATAGACTTCTTCTTTGCTTAGCCTTAAATTAGACCGCGCGAAACAATTTTCAAAAATGAAACGTATTTTCATATAAATTTCTCCTAAATGCTGTGCAGCAACCAGCCGATACCCCGCAGAACATAGTACCAACGCCAAAAATGCACTCAGCACATCATCCGATGATCCAGATTCCAGTCCCGTTAAAAAGCAGGTTAATGCCTGATGAAATTCCAAATTAAGCCCAGTATTTTGGTGCACTTTTCGACGTTTGGAAAACAATGCTCTTCTCAGACACATGGCTTTGTACTCACCAAGAAATTCAAAAATATAGATAGACTTGCAAATTTCACCAATTTCTGTTTGCCTTACATAGCAAGGTTTTTCCCAGCTTTATTCTCTTCTAAGTTAAAGGAAACACCTTGTTAGACTCCAGAGGTCCGATCCTCGAAATCAAAGATCTGTCTATCGCGCTGCCAAAGCGGGCGGATAGGGCATATGCTGTTGAGAATGTGACGTTGACAGTGAACCGAGGTGAAATCCTATGTGTTGTCGGGGAAAGCGGCTCAGGAAAATCGGTTATGACTAGTGCTATATTAAGCGATGTTGCTCAAGGTCTGAGCATCACTTCAGGGCAGATTTTATTTGATGGGGATGATGTTTTAAAGCTTACGCAGAGAGAGCTTAACGAACTGCGTGGTGCGCGAATTTCGATGATCTATCAAGAACCTATGGCCGCACTTAACCCGGCTGTGCGCATCGGCAAACAAGTTGAGGAAGTCTTTAGCCTACACCGTCCAGAAATCTCAGCTCAGCAGCGAAAAAAGGAGACCATCAGGCTTCTGGAGCAAATGAAACTACCGACACCAGAGCGTATCTATGCAAGTTATCCCCATCAGGTCTCAGGGGGCCAGTGTCAACGGATTGTCATTGCTATGGCGTTGGCGTGCAAGCCTGATGTACTCATAGCGGATGAGCCTACTACAGCGTTAGATGTGACGACACAGGCTGAAATTCTAAAACTGGTTCAAGACCTTAAAGATATTTATGATAATGCAACTATTTTCATCACACATGATTTTGGAATTGTGGCAGATGTGGCTGATAGTATCGCAGTTATGTGTAAAGGCAAGATCATTGAAGAGGGTCCAAAGGAAGATATATTGTTGCACCCGCAAGAACCCTACACCAAGCTTTTAGTGGATGCGATGCCCCTACTTGAAACAACTCGCGTTCCTGATCAAACACGCAAAGATGACCCCGTGGTAGAAGTCACCTCGCTTCACAAAATTTATGATTCAGGATCCAAAGAAGTACATGCCCTTAACGATGCCAATTTTATCTTACGCAAAGGTGAAACTCTGGGTGTTGTTGGGGAAAGTGGTTCTGGAAAATCAACATTGGCAAAGACGTTGATACGACTTGCCGAGCCGACCTCTGGATCGGTTATGATCAACCACGATGATTTTCTAAGCCTGTCAGACAAAGACTTGGTAAAAGCACGCAAAAATATTCAAATGATTTTTCAAGATCCCTTTGGCTCTCTTAATCCCTGCCAGACAGTGGGTTATATGATCATACGCGGTCTTTTGCTCCAAGGGGTTGCGCCAGCGCAAGCGCGGGACCGCGCAATTTCGCTCTTGGGCCAAGTCGGCTTGGGAGAACAATCTCTAAAACGCAAACCGATTAATTTCTCGGGTGGGAAACGCCAGCGGATTGGTATCGCCCGGGCCCTATCGATGGAACCCGATGTCATCGTGGCGGACGAAAGTGTTTCAGCTTTGGATCTATCGGTACAAAAACAAGTCTTGAGATTGATGAATGATCTGCAGGCAAAATACAATATGGCAATTATCTTCATCACTCACGACTTAAGAGTGGCGGCCCAAATATCTGATTACATCACAGTGATGCAAAAGGGCATGATGGTCGAATTTGGCCCAGCAGAGCAGGTTTTCAACAATCCAAAGCATGATTATACAAAAAGGCTTTTGGAGGCAGCTCCAGGGCGCGATTGGACACCGCCCAGACTTGATCTAGGTGAAGCGGCACAAATAGTCAAAGACATGGACGACGGTGAACCTACGGGTGCACTAAGGCGCAGCTTATAGATCTTGTCGCGCCTACTTGCTTAGGTTGGCCCCTGTTGGAGACCAAATCTCTGCATATAATGCGCCCGAATATCTGCCGGACCATGCGATGGCCAATGATTTTCTAAGACACCACATGCAACAATGCTCGCACGCTGACCCATATCGAAACGGTCAGTGTTCTCCCACTCTTCGATTGGTGATCGATCCGCAATTTCAGGATAAAGAAAGTCGCTCCGCATCCGGGCATAGGTTTCCGGCCGCCCAAGAAAGTGACCCTCTCCCGCAACAACTTCTGAAATAGCCTTTAGTGCCAGCGTCTCACTAGAGACTTCAGGTGAGACATTGCCCCTTAGGATTGCACCAAGCATATCATTGTCAGCAACCATTGCTCCGTAGTCGACCCCCATCAGCCCAGCCTGAGCTCCTGCAGCTTGGGTGATCAGATTGGCCCCAGCCTGCAAAGCAGACTGAACTGTTAATGTTTTCTCATACCCAGCCTGAAAATCTGCCAATTTACTGTCTGTGGCACCCGCGATCACCGAACAGGGCATTTTCCAGTGGCCCAGCACTTGAGCTGTCATGCCTGTGGCCATGGCTTGCTCACCAGCGCCTCCAGCCATTCCACCCGTGCGCAAATCTGTGATCATAGGCCTAGGGCCAGCGATCCGAGATGCGTGTGGGTCAAGCGCATGCACAAAAGCGACACCCGCCAGAGTTTCGGCCAAAGTTTGCGCCACCGCGCCTGCAAGCGTTACAGGGCTCGAGGCACCCAACTGACCAAACACATTACAATGCACCGGTATCCCTGCCCACACGGCAGCCTCCATCACTTGGATACTTTCAACATGCATGCGCAACGGCGGAACAGCATGGTTGATGTTCAACGACAGAAAAGGTCGAGCTCTAAACTGGTCTTCGCCACCCGCAAGCGAATAACAAAGGGATGCAATTTCAGGCACATGAGCTGGATCAGCGGCCTGTACCATGACGTGTTTGGACGTTCCTAAAAGGGAGGCGGCTGCCGTTGCAATATCGAAATCAAGTGGATCTTCAACATCGCGGGCAACCAAGGAACGGGAGAAGAAGTGGATATGTGGCAAAGTGTCAGCCAATCGCGCAGCAGCGTAAAGATCGGCAAGTGTGGAGGACCGGTATTCGTCTTTTTCTCCGTCGAACACATTTGGGGCAGCGCCACCAGTTCCAGTGTAGGCTGCTGTGCCACCAACTTTAAGATCGTGTTTGGGCGACTGTCCCGCTAGCAAGATAGTGTCTGGTCCATATTTTATTGCGCATTCGACCAAGTCTTGGGGATAAAGCAAACGATCTCCAACAAATTTTCCACCTGCGTTTTGGATGACTTCGACCAGAGTATTGGGTGCTTCAGACACGCCCATCGTTGTCAAAATCTCAATTGCAGCTGCGCCAATCATAGCAATTTGGCTGTCATCTAATGGAGCCCAGCGCCCACCCGTTGCAGCCAAATTCGGTAAGGCGTCTAATGCCTGATCAGAGCGTGTAGACTTGCGTCCCCTGCGCGCCATCAGCCCAGAGCACCGGACTGATCCGGAAAGTAATCCTCATAAGCACCTTCGCGATACACATCAGCAGTGCAGCAATGCAAACCGCCCCCAAAGGCATAGGCATCCCGTAAATCAATCGGTATGACTTCCATACCAAGCCTGTCGATTTGCTCGGCCTGATAGACTTCTGAGGCCTCCACACAGACCGTTTTAGGATCTAACACCAATACATTCATACTAAGCCATGTCGACGAATAGCATAGGGGCGGAGGTGCATTATGCGCCGGTTGAGCCGCGTCCACGATCTCCCAACCATTTTTCTCAAATAGACTGCGTTGTTCTTGGGGCAAACGTCGCTGTGGATTGTTGAGGATCAAACCCGGCTTTAATGGTGTGAAAGTGGCGTCGATATGGATTGGATACGGATCACCTGGAAAATTGACTGTGTGCACGCGGTGATTGGGAAAATGTCTGCGCAGCCATTCGATCCCTTTAAGATTGGTCGTGAAGCCATGTTGCACAACAAGATCACGTCCAAAGCGCAAAATATCCGCAGCATCAAATAATGGTTCTTCTTCAGTTGTTACAAAAAACTTTTCTGCCGCCCATTTCAGACGTTTTTCAACACCAATTTTTTTCGACAGGTAGTCAGGGTGATAGTCTTCATCCGTCAGACGAGGTTTGGGCGCCGCTTCATGGCGAAAATTAGGATCTTCATTCCAGTATTTCTGCAGCAAGGGACGATAGCAGAGATATTCAAACCAACGACAGCGATAGGACATCGTAGCTTCTAAAATTTCTGACCCCACAGTCAGCAAAACATCCCGCGGAGGCATACAGCCAAACTGGCTCTGAGTATAAAAATCTGGAGTTTTGGCTGGTTGCGCAAAATCAATGGGCGTTGGGCGATCCACTTTGACACCCCGCTTCTTAAGCATATTAGCAAAATCTTCCAATAGCTCGTTCGCCCGATCAATGGTCTCTTGTGGGCGGCGGCCCCATTGGCCCCGCATATCGCTGTCTTCAGGAACCTTGGCGTCAAGCGCCGGTTCTTCCGGCGGGATATGACAGTCATCAGCACAGCCCACAATGACATGTTTCAGTGGATCCCACTCGTTCCAACTGTTGACAACTGTACTCATACCAAGTCCCTTATCATAAAGATTATCTTAACTGCACCTTCAACAGTTCCAGACCGGATGCAATAAAAAAACTGAACCTGTTGACAGTGACAAAGACTTTTCCTTTCGAGCTGGTCATTTTCCACTACAAAATTGCTTTATAATAAGGTACAATTAACAGATTATAACATCAAAATATTCGCCGCAGAAAACATAATAAATATCCAAAACCCAGAGCCGTTGCCATTAAAAATATATAGACTTGATATCGTTTCATACAAATTTGCATATAAAAAACTATATTAGGGTCTCTGATTGGACCTTTTCTTTGGGCCAAATAAGAGATGGCAACCCCTCTTTAAACTGCGATACTAATATCTTGTGAGGAGTTCGACAGAGGATTCGTAGAGCCCTCTGTACTCTTTTTAAACTCGAATATTATAGTAGTTCTAGTCATAATTCCAGACTTGGCATTCATAGCATCGCTACAATCGAACGTAGTACTTCGATATTATGTTCGCCGACACCATAGTCTAGAAACTTCGTGTTGGCACTGTTTACGGTGATCACCGCTTTGGCATCGCGGTCGATGTAAATATACTGGCCATAAATCCCACGCGCAAAAAACTCACCCTCCTTGGGATTATTGGCAGCGATCCACCATTGATATCCATATCGATCTTCCCCAGGAAGCGTTTTTGCACTCGCAATAGTGGACGTTCGGATCCACGATTTGGGTACAATCTGTTTGCCACCATATTCGCCATCTTGCTGGATCATCAGACCAAAGCGGGCATAGTCGCGTGCTGTCAGATTCAAACCACCCAGCGCAAAAGCGACCCCTTTACCGTCTGTGACGTAATAAGGGACCTGCTCAAATCCAAGATGCCTTATAATCTTGTCTGACAACAGATCGGGGATCGAACGTCCTGTTGCGCCGCGCAAAACCATGCCGATGACATGCGTGTCTATAGAGACATATTGCATGACCTCTCCAGGCCCGGCGAAGCGGCATTGCAAACTTGCTGCAAACCCATCCAAAGTTCCACCGAGGGCAAGTTCACGCCCCATGCGATTTATATCAGAATTCTTATCGAGATATTCTTCGTCAAACAGAACTCCACTAGACATCTGAAGTACATTGCGCAAACTCACTTGGTCATAGGCACTTCCCTTTAATGTGGGAGCATATTTGACGACTGGATCGTCTAGACAGCCGATTGCGCCTTCCTCTAACAGTATACCAGTCAGGGCCGATAAAAAGCTTTTGGCGACAGACCAAGATATCCGCAAATCATTTGGCTGAGTTCCCAGGTAATAGTTTTCATAGGCCAACTTGGCGTCCTTGAGCACGACCAAAGCGGTAACTTGACGACCGACGATCCACTCCTCTAATTCTAAATTTATAGACAAACGCTTAGTCGTTGAAAAATGACTTACAGGGCCATCGCCGCGCAACACAGGGATATGCAAAAATGCATGGTTCATATGGCTAAAATTATGGATTATTTTCTTGTCCGAAAATAAAGTGTTAACGGCAAACAGACGCGTTAACTCGTTCCAACGCAATAGCAGGACAGCACGCAAAACTAAGGCTATTGGCATCAATGCAGTGACCCCGCGTTTGGCATCGTTTTTCATCTCTATCAAGCCCACCAAAAATTAGGCTTGCATTGATGCAAGATGGGATAGAAAAGATACTTTCACGATGGATTACCTATAATTAAAATTGCGGTTATCTCTATAATTAATTACAGCTTTAACTATGCAGGATCTAGCGGCTTGCTTTTTCCCGAACACCGGATAGACCTTGGCGCTTTTCGAGTTCCTCCATGACATCACTAAGGTTCACATCACGCGATTTAAGCATCACAAGTAGGTGAAATAGAACATCCGCTGCTTCGGACGCAAGTTTGGTTTTATCATCTTTAATGGCTTCTATAATAGCTTCAACAGCTTCTTCTCCAAATTTCTCAGCACATTTCTCAGGGCCTTTCGCCAGCAGCTTGGCTGTCCAGCTTTTTGTGGGATCGGCTTGGGCGCGAGACTCAATAATATCAAAAAGCTCTTCTAGCGTCATGTCTGCAACCTCACTGGAATGCCTGCCTCAGCCATATGTGCTTTGGCCTGCGAAATTGTATATTCGCCAAAATGAAAGATCGAGGCCGCAAGTACAGCCGAAGCGCCACCCTTAGTAACACCTTCGACCAAATGATCTAAAGTTCCAACCCCACCAGAGGCAATCACCGGGACGCTAACCGCATCAGAGATAGCGCGGGTCATAGGAAGGTTAAAACCCGCTTTTGTACCGTCACGATCCATAGAGGTAAGAAGAATTTCCCCAGCCCCTTTCTTGACAATCATTTTTGCAAATTCCACAGCATCAATACCGGTTGGTTTGCGTCCCCCATGCGTGAAAATCTCCCATTGCCCCAGACCAATGGATTTAGCGTCAATTGCACAGACAACGCACTGGCTGCCAAACTGACCTGCCGCTTCGTGGACAACATCAGGATTGGCTACAGCAGCTGAGTTAAAGCTAACTTTGTCAGCGCCTGCAAGTAAAAGAGAGCGCACATCTTGTACGGTTCGAACACCGCCACCAACCGTCAGAGGGATGTAACATTGCTCTGCAGTTCGGCGCACCATGTCAAACATCGTCCCACGATTTTCATGCGTGGCGTGGATATCCAAAAAACAAATCTCGTCCGCACCAGCCTCATCATAAGCACGTGCCGCATCAACCGGGTCACCGGCATCACGCAGACCAACAAAGTTTACGCCTTTTACAACGCGCCCATCAGCCACGTCCAGACAGGGTATGATACGCGTCTTAAGCATTCAGCGCCTCAAGAGCTGCTGTTAGATCAATCGCGCCATCGTAGAGCGCACGCCCCGAGATTGCACCGTTCAAATTTGCACCGCAGTCACGCAGCGCAATCAAATCTTGCAAGGAGGACACGCCGCCTGAGGCGATAACTGGGATCGACACTGACTTTGCAAGAGCTACAGTGGACCCGATGTTTGGACCCTGCATCGCACCATCGCGGTTTATATCAGTATAAATGATAGCCGCCACTCCGGCATCCTCAAACGATCGGGCCAAATCTACCACCAGAACATCCGTTTCCTCAGCCCAGCCTTTGGTCGCCACACGCCCATTGCGGGCATCTATACCGACGGCCACCTGATTTGGAAATTCCTTTGCCGCTTCGTGAACAAGCCTAGGGTTTTCCACGGCAACGGTGCCAAGTATTACTCGCGACAAGCCTTTATCAAGCCAGCTCTCGATAGTAGCCATATCCCTTATCCCACCTCCCAACTGAGCGGGTACTCCGGTTTGCGCCAAGATTGCCTCAACCGGTGCTGCATTCACCGGCTCGCCCTTAAAGGCTCCATTTAAGTCAACTAAATGCAGCCACTTACACCCTTTTTGGGCAAACTCTATCGCTTGCTCTGCAGGATTGGTATTAAAAACAGTAGACTTTTCCATGTCGCCGCGCAAAAGCCTCACAGCATTCCCGTCTTTGAGATCAATAGCTGGATAAAGTATCAATTTGTTTCCTTAAGCAAGTTTTAACTTTGAATTTTGTTAGTTGGAATTGACAGACATATTTTATAAAATACTTGACTGGCACCATAATATAGCATCTTAATTTCATGAAACAAATGAAAAAGCTGAGGAATTAAATGAAAAAAATATTAGCATATATGCTAGCTTTTACTTTTTCGATTACACCGGCGTGGTCAGAGGTTGTCTCAGGGGTTTTTAAAACAAATCCTTCTGAGGAAACTGGAGGCCACTTACACATCGCCTTTGGTGCATGCTCTGATAACAAAGAACTCTCTTGCGGTATTATTAAGACTGCAATCAAAAAAGATGGATCTAAAAATGCAGACTATGAGCACTTAGGTCAGCTTATGGTGTGGAATATGAAAGATGCAGGAGGTGGAAAGTATAAAAGTGGAAAAATTTGGGACCCGTCTGAAAATAATGCGGATGGTTCAAAAAAGATATATAGTTCAAAAATGGAAATGAATGGCGATATTCTAACAGTAAGTGGCTGTATTCTTTTCTTTTGCAAGGGACAAGACTGGCAAAAGGTCGACTAAGGGCGCCTAAAGCAAAGGTCAATATGATCGAAAACCATTCTGGGCTCCTAGACAAAGACAAATAGATGCACGAACACAAAAAACTTCTAAATAGGTAGCGCCAGATGTATTTTTGACACTATCTTTTATGCTCAGCAGCGAACTAATATTAAGGCCGTTTTGGCCTAATCCTACCCCGGCGAATTGATACTCTCTGACATTTGGACAGCAGAGGTCAATTTATGTGACACAAGCCTACAAGCCCACAGATATTGTCTTGAAGGCTTTGCCCCCAGCAAACCAGCAAACCTTTCTTTGCTCCACTTGTAGTGAATTGGCAAATAATTTGAGTAAACTAAAACCACAGTATTTTTGTTAAGGGTTCCAAGTCAAAAAATTTGAAATCATCTGCAATCCTGTAGCAGCACTTTTTTCAGGGTGAAACTGTGTTCCCACCATTGTATCACGTCCAACTATCGCAGTAATCCGTCCACTATAATCAGCATGTGCAAGCATATGATCCGCCTCAGACATGACCATTTGGTAAGAATGGACAAAATAGACATGATCCCCCGTTTTAACATCTTTCAGGACTGGATGGTCTGCTCTAAATACCAAATCATTCCAACCTATATGGGGTACTTTCAGCGATGAGTCTTGCGGCGCGATGCGTCGAACGCTTCCATCGACCCAGCCAAGACCTAGTGTCTTTTCGTGTTCATAGCCATCTTTAGCCATCAATTGCATACCGACACAAATGCCCAGAAAGGGTCGGGCTTTCACTTCGACCGCTTCGATCATGGCATCATAGACATCCGAGCCGCACAATGCGGCACTACAAGCCGGAAAAGCCCCATCACCAGGCAATACTATTCGGTCTGCGCTTAAAACGACATCCGGATCATTTGTAACAACGACGCGACCTGCGCCTG
Source organism: Paracoccaceae bacterium (assembly GCA_029247845.1). Taxonomy (GTDB): domain Bacteria; phylum Pseudomonadota; class Alphaproteobacteria; order Rhodobacterales; family Rhodobacteraceae; genus LFER01. The sequence goes on from JAQWKM010000041.1 coordinate 11,985, forward strand.
TCTCAAGCGCCATCCGTTCGAACGCCTTATGTACTGAATGTAAGTTGCCACTGTCATAGTCAATGATAGCTGTTAGCATAAGGCTCAGAGCGCCCCTTTGGTCGAGGGCAAGGTCTCGATCATGCGCGGATCGATCTTAACTGCAACACGCAGCGCTCTCGCAACCGATTTAAACGCGGCTTCTGCGATATGATGACTATTAAAGCCATGCAGTTTGTCGATATGCAATGTGATGCCACCATGGGTGCTTAAGGCTTGAAAAAACTCTTGTACCAATTCAGTATCAAAAGCTCCAATTTTATGCGTTTTAAAATCAAGGTTACAGATGAGGAACGGCCGTCCAGAAAGATCAAGTGCTGTGCGAACCTGCGCATCATCCATGGCTAAGTGAGCACTGCCGTATCGACAAATGCCTTTTTTATGTCCGACGGCCTGAACCAGAGCCTGCCCCAGAGCGATCCCACAATCCTCAACCGTATGATGGTAGTCAATATGGGTATCCCCCGTGGCGCGCATGGTAATATCGATGAACGAATGGCGTGATAATTGGTCCAGCATATGGTCAAAAAACCCAACACCCGTCTGGTTGTCATATTGCCCCGTACCATCAAGGTTGATGGCAACGCTGATTTCAGTTTCACTGGTTTTGCGGTTTACTTGTGCCTTGCGCATATCAATATCCGGTTGCTTCTGACCCACCTTATACGCATCCGATAGCATAAGGCCAAGTCCCCTGCTTGCCACAGGCCCCTCTACGGTGCATAACATACCAACCTTATTGAAACTTGAGGATATTATGAGCACTTGTGTATTTATACAGCTCCGCTGCAAGCCCGGAACAACCTATGATGTGGCCAATAAGATCGTGCTGCGCGAAATGCATTCAGAGCTTTACTCTACAAGTGGAGATTTTGACCTTATGCTCAAAGTCTATGTCAGTGACACCGACGATATCGGTAAATACATCAATGAAAAGCTTCTCGATATAGAAGGTATTGAACGCTCTCTCACTACACTGACATTCAACGCCTTTTAGGACCAATCTGGTTGCTGCGATTCACATCACCCATTCCAACGGAACCCACAGGGATCAGAAAATTACAGAAGTCGAATATTTTTATCTCGTATTCGCTCACAATATGTTGATATTTACTAGCAACACCCAATCCAAAAGCCTGATCGTTAACATCCAAAGTCAACTATATGTGGCGCGATATTGAAAGAAACGTAAAAGGCTATGGCATCGCCGCTCCCAAAGTGCCGGTGCCCTATATAGGGCGAACGTATTATGAATGGTTTGCAAATGGCCATTAGGCCGGATCATCTGAAAATATCAAATGTGGGTGGGCGAAATTGGGTCAGGATTACTATCAGATTATGCAAAAGGCCAATCGTTAGAAATCGAAGCAAGTTATAATGCAAATACATAAGATGCAAAGTCAACGGCGTCTTTGGGACGCCCTCTTTTTCAGTTAGAAATGACATTTTTTTTGGGTGATGACAGATTGAAAGATGCAATAGGTTTTTCAATTCTCTGGATCAAATGTGAAACGACACTTTAGCTCATCGTAGGGTTACTCAGTCTGCAAGAATTATAAACAACCCGGCGATAGATTATATGTAACCCAAACAAAACAAAAATTGGAAAATCCGTCTTCCTTGATTAAGATGGTTTACAGGGAAAATAATTATTCAGCCATGCGAGCCAATGGCAAAATTAGCCACGCATCAAGAGGATCAGGATCTTTGGGCCAGTGGAAGTTACTTTGGGACTACGCTGTGTTGACAAAAACTTCCGTCTACACTTTATCCCAATCGTGACAGAGCAGTTTGACCAATTTCTCTAGCATATTTAACGGTATGATTCCCCTTTACAGCGCTTGTTAAAATTTTGCGAGTGCGCAAAAGCCCTGGATGGATGTGATGTCTGTGCATTTTCACAAGTATATTTCAACGTTGTGCGTTAGGGAAAAATAATTGTGTATCATTTGGGCGAAAATTTAAAATCGCCGATTGTCCCTCAGGCCCGATTAGCCAGTCAATAAAGGCCTGTGCTCCCTCGGCATCAACATTGGGATGCTTGTGGGGATTTACTGCAATAACGCCGTACTGATTGAATAAACGTATGTCGCCCTGCACTAAAACAACTAGATTGCGTTTATTTGCAAAGCTCAGCCAACTGGCTCGATCTGTCAGAGTATAAGCCTCCATTGAAGCCGCCATATTAAGAGTTGCCCCCATGCCTGAGCCGGTTTCGCGATACCAAGTCCCCGAAGCCGATACTGTATCAACAAGTGTTTCACTCCAAAGTCTCTTTTCGGCCTTATGAGTACCACTGTCGTCACCACGCGATACAAATAGGGCTTCTTTTTGTGCTATCTGGCTCAGTGCTTTTGTAGTATTTTGCATATCAAAGATTTTTGCGGGATCCTCAGCAGGACCAACGACAACAAAATCATTGTACATCACATCAAACCTCTGAACGCCCCAGCCGTCGCTTACAAAGGCATCTTCTGCGGCCCTTGCATGTACCAACAAGACATCGCCATCGCCATTTTGGGCATTTCTAAGCGCCTGCCCCGTTCCAACAGCGACGACTCGAGCTTTAATCCCGCTGTGGGCTTCAAACTTTGGCAGAATAGCTGACAGCAGACCAGAGTTTTGTGTTGAGGTCGTCGATTGAATAATAATGTATTCTGATCCTGCTGCAGCCAAAGTCAACACCAGGGAAAAGAGAGTAGAGAAGTAAAGTGTTTTAGCTACGATCATGACGGCTCCTTTATATTGCTCAACAGAGGCTTGCCCGCCAGAAAACTGCTAACTAGGTAATTCTGAGGGGAGTTAAAAAAATCTAACTTTGATTGTTTGGCCGCGATGCGCCCCTGATGCATTAGTACGATCTCACTTCCCAATCGTTGCGCTTGTGCTGGATCATGCGTCACCATGATAACTTTGACCCCCAAATCAATCGCATCCTGAACCAAAGCTTCGACTGCAACTGTCGCATTGGGATCGAGGCTCGCGCAGGGCTCATCCAAAAAAAGTATTTTCGGTTCTAACGCCAGCGCGCGTGCCATGCATAGTCTTTGTTGTTCGCCACCTGACAAACGGCGGGCCGGAACATTGGCCAGATGGTCGAGTTCAGCACGCATCATCCACGTCATCGCTCTACGCCGAGCATCTTGGGAGCTATGACCGCGAACCCTTAGCGCAAAAGAAATATTGGCAAGCGCCGTCCTACGTAAAAGGACAGGCCTTTGAAAAACCATCGCCTGTCGCGCGCGATCTTCATACTGGTCGGGAAAATTTACTGTTCCTGTATCTGGCTGGCTCAAGCCGTGCATTACCCGCAACAGAAGACTTTTGCCCGCCCCGTTTGGCCCTAATATCATCGTCGATCGTTTCGGGTCCAAATCCAAGCTAGGAATATCAAGGCGTAATTGGTCACCAAAACTTAACGTGACATTACAAATTCCAACGTCTAAATCAGACATGCATTGCCTCGTGTCGCCGCATGCCGATCACGGCCACAGCTGCGTTCACCAGTATCGCAATCAAAACCAAAATAGTCCCAAGCGCCAGCGCCAGCGACAAATTCCCTTTGGAGGTTTCAAGCGCGATGGAGGTTGTCATCACACGTGTCAAATGGTTGATATTGCCCCCCACAATCATCACGGCTCCAACTTCGGCGATGGCTCGCCCAAATCCTGCTAAAAGGGCTGTCAGTAGGGGAAACCTTGCCTCCCACAAAAGCGCCTGAAGTCTTTGCCAATTGCTCAGACAGAGCGACGTGAATTGATCGCGATATTCTTCGTGCACAGCTTGTATGGTTTCTCGGCTTAGTGCAGCAATGATTGGAGCAATCAAAATGGTCTGTGCAATGATCATGGCAGTCGGCGTGTAAAGCAAACCAAGAACGCCAAGTGGACCAGAGCTTGACAAAATAAGGTAGACACAAAGGCCAACGACGACCGGCGGCAATCCCATAAGAGAATTTACAAAAATAGTAATTGCTTGACATCCTCGGAATTTGCCAAAAGCTAAAAGTGCGCCAGTCGGTACCCCAATTAGTGCAGCTAATAACACAGCCGTCAAGGACACTTGCAACGACAGGATAACAATAGACCAAAGCTCCGAATCGCCTGTGACGATCAAAGTTAAAGAGAACCAGAATGACTCTGCAAAATTTTGCATCTATTCGACTTGTTCCTGTCGCAATGAACCTCCGCAAAAACCAACCACGACCAGTCGAGCAGACAATGCAATACCTTGACATAGTTCCTTGCTTTGATTTCGACTTCCCATTTGGAAAAATATATTGGCAATGCGCTTAAATTGCCAATCTTATTTGTCAAAATTCTAAGAGGCTTGGAGCATTTCCCATACTTTAAGTGGCGTGAACGGCATATCCACCTGTCTGACACCGCGCTCCCACACAGCGTCTTGCACTGCATTTGCAACAGCCGCAAGCGCGCCAACTGTTCCAGCTTCACCACATCCTTTCACGCCCATTGGATTGGCAGTCGATGGCACAGCCTCAGTTACAAAGGACATAAATGGGATATCTTTGGCCCGAGGAATACCGTAATCCATAAAGCTTGCGGTCAACAGTTGCCCATTCTCATCATAAACCACATGCTCGATAATGGCTTGTCCAATGCCTTGAACCACACCGCCATGCACTTGGCCCTCGACCAGCATGGGATTGAACAAATTGCCAAAATCATCGACTACCGAATACCGATCAAGTGTTACCTCACCTGTTTCAGGATCAATTTCCACTTCCGCAATATGAGCACCATTTGGATAAGATCGGCCATCCAACTCGGCCTGCGCCTCATGGATAAGCAAATCATCCCGTCCGTCGGACTGGGCCATTTCGGCACATTCCAAAAGGCTCGGACTTAAGTTCGAACCCGCGATGCGAAATGCCTCGTCGTCAAATTCGATATCCTCCAAAGCGACCTCTAGCTTTTCTGACAGGTAGATTTGAAAGGCTTCAATCATAACACCGACCGCTACTAGTGTAGCGTTATTTTGCGTTGTTGCCGAGCGTGATCCGCCAGTTCCTCCACCTTTGGCGATCAGATCGCTATCGCCCTGCACAACTGTAACAAGATCAATTGGAATTCCTGTTTGGTCAGATAGGAATTGGGCAAATACCGTTTCATGCCCTTGTCCGTTGGATTGAGTCCCAACCAGAATATCAACTGTCCCATCTTCATTGAAAATAACTTTTGCACCCTCGGATGGGTCGCCAAGAATACTCTCAATATAATAGCAAAGACCATGCCCACGAAGTTTGCCCTGCTTGGCACTTTTGACTTTTCGCAGGGCCAATCCAGCCATATCCGAAGTCTGTTCGGCGCGGGATAGAACTCGGGAAAAGTCGCCAACATCGTAGGTTTCTCCAGTGGTCGTTTTATAGGGAAATGCGGAAGGCGCAATAAAATTCCTGCGTCGTAAATCCCAAGGGTCTATACCCAGTTCGCGCGCCGCCCGATCCATTGCCCGCTCGAGCACATAAATCGCTTCGGGCCGACCGGCCCCGCGATAAGCATCGACTTGGGTCGTATTTGTGTAAACACCCTTTACGTTCAACCAACTGGTTTGAACATCATAAGTACCCATCAAAACTTTGGAAAATAGCTCACTTTGAATAGGCTGCGCAAACTGGGAATTATAAGCACCTAAATTGCATATCGTATTTACACGGTAGGCCGTTATTTTATACTCTTTGTCAAAAGCCAGCTCTGCAAGGGATACGAGATCGCGGCCTGCGTTATCGCTCAGCATGGCTTCTGTGCGCTCTGACATCCAATGCACGGGTCTGGACAAGAGCATAGCAGCATGCGCACAAAGATAAGTCTCAGGATACATCATCGCCTTCATCCCAAAACCGCCACCAACATCTGGATTTGTGACACGGACTTGTTCTTCGTTTAGATTGAGCGCTTTAGCGATACTCGTCTTTGCCCCCCAAACCCCTTGGCCATTTACGCAGACATGAATTCGGCTGTCACTCCATTCAGCGTAACAGCCTCGTGGTTCGATTGAATTTACAATTATTCGGTTGTCAACAACTTCAAGAGCAATACGATGGGCGGCTTGATCAAATGCCGTTTGCGTGGCTTTCGCATCCCCCATCCCCCAATCAAAGGCCAGATTTTTTGGCGCTTCTGGGTGTATCGTCTTTCCGCCTGGCGCGATTGCAAGGTGAACGGGAAGCTCGTCATAATGACACTCAATAAGTTCTGCAGCATCCCGAGCCTGCGCAGGAGTTTCAGCCACGATGAATGCAATCGCTTCTCCAACGAACCTGACCCGTTTGTTGGCCAGCATTGGACGAAACGGAGCCGCACCTTTAGATCCATCGAGGTTGTCGACAACAGTACTATCCAATCCAGCGTTCACACCGGCAGCAATTATGTCTTCATAGCTAAGCACCAGATGCACCCCATCGGCCTCGCGCGACGCCTTTAGGTCAATATCGGTCAATTCAGCATGCGCAACCGGTGAACGAAAGACAAATGTATGAAGTGCACCTGCGAGGATAAGATCGTCGACATACCGACCTTGGCCAGTCAAAAATCGGATGTCTTCTTTCCGGCTCACAGATTGACTTTTTCCAAATTTCTCCATGGTGGTGGCTCCTGTATTATTACAGTAAGACTTTGGCTTTTAGTCAAACTCTACTGCGATGTAACCTCTGAAAAACAAATGTCCAGCCTTAGATCAGCTCAAGTTTGGCAAAAACCTCTGTCCGAGTCCCGATAGCCGTTGAAGTGACATGTTAATGTAGCGCTAAGGGGCCCCATTCCCTGGACTAATAAATAATCTCCATCCTGCAGATCCGATGGTAAGTTGATAAAAGTTGGCACTCTGTAAAGGCTGCCACAGGTGCGCAAAAAATTCGTCTGCCTAGTCGAGCACCTCCGCGCTCCTGACCATTTGGGTCAAATAGCTGCATTCGCGTTTGATCAGGAATTTGCATATCCCGCCATTCTGCGAGGGTGCCATAAGAGCAATCATTTAAGACAATGAAACATACATAATGTGTAAAGTGCCTGATCTAGGCGGTACAAAATGATTTATTAATATGTACTACGGTCGTTAAACGGCAGACAAGGTGCAAAAGGAAGATGTGCATGATGGATCATGTCAACTTTATCCAGATGAAAGACAGCGATAAAGAAGATTACGACTTTTTTAAATCTCACGAGATTAAATACACCAAGGGGACAGCTGACCGCCTTTTGAGCACTCTTATCGATCTGGACAAAAGCATATCCGTTTATCAAGTCAACCGATTGGGTCATTCGATACAATCGGCAACCCGCGTTTGGCGGGACGGGCTGATACTGATTGGATTATATCAACTCTTGTGCACGATATTGGCAATATTTTTGCGCCTCACAATCACAATGAATATGCAGCGACAATCATGCTTCCCTTTGTCAGGGAACAATGCATATGGGTCGTTGAAAAACACAGTGATTTTAGATGTCCTATTACGCCCAGCACGTCGGCGTCAGTCCAAGCAAGCGCGAAGTATCCAAAGATCACCCCTATTATGACGACTATGTCACATTCTGCGAACGCTGTGATCAAACAAGCCATGATCCCGATTACGTTAGCAAACCACTAGAAATTTCGTAGACATGGTGCGCAAGGTCTTTGATGGAGCGCCTTACGATCCTGAGAAAATTCGATCTGGACTGCGCAAAACCTTGATAAAACCTGCCTGAAAACCATAATTTTGGATATTCATACGTTCATCTCTTTTCCTTTTCCAGATAAGCGGCTAAGTCCTTTCGCACAAAAGCCGCAAATGGGACATATAAAATGGCACTGGAAAAGAACTTTGATGCTGCCAGCGCGGAAACGCGCCTTTATAAAATGTGGGAAAAATCTGGGTGTTTTATCGCCGGCGCCAATGCGAGCCGCAAAGACACTTTTTGTATCATGCTGCCGCCGCCCAATGTGACCGGGCATCTGCACGTCGGCCATGCCTTTAATCACACATTGATGGATATACTAACCCGTTGGAAACGCATGCAAGGGTACGATACACTCTGGCAACCCGGACTTGACCACGCCGGCATTGCGACCCAGTTAATGGTCGAAAAGCAAATGGCCGAAGATGGCGAAAATCGAAAACGCTCCGAAATGCCGCGCGGTGAATTTCTGGCTAAGGTTTGGGAATGGAAGGGTGACAAAGGCGGCGTAATAGAACAGCAGGCTCGCCGCCTTGGCAATAGTATGGATTGGTCGCGCTCGGCATTTACAATGTCGGGTGCCGAAACAGCACCTCAGAGCGAAAAGCCCGGAAATTTTCATGATGCAGTGCTCAAAGTTTTTGTAGAGATGTACAACAAGGGCCTCGTCTATCGAGGCAAACGCCTTGTTAACTGGGATCCACATTTTGAAACGGCCATTTCTGATCTGGAGGTGGAGAATATCGAAGTTGATGGTCACATGTGGCATTTCAAATATCCACTCGCAAAAGGTGAAACCTATGAATATGTCGAAAAAGATAAGGATGGGGCTGTAATTTTAAAGGAAACCCGTGATTATATTTCAATCGCCACAACGCGTCCAGAAACAATGCTGGGCGATGGTGCAGTTGCGGTACACCCTTCAGACACTCGCTATGCCGCCATCGTTGGGAAACTCTGCGAAATTCCGCTTGGACCAAAAGGCCACCGTCGATTGATCCCAATCATCACGGACGTCTACCCTGACCCAGACTTTGGATCAGGTGCTGTTAAAATAACTGGCGCTCATGACTTTAATGACTATCAAGTGGCCAAACGGGGAAGAATTCCGATGTATGCGCTAATGGACACTGAAGGCGCAATGCGATCTGACGGCAAAGCCTATGCGCAAGAGGTTGCAATTGCGCAGAGTATCGCAAATGGTGACTTAGAGTTTGACGAAGAGATGATCGCAGCAATTAACATTGTGCCAGATGATTATCGCCGCCTTGATCGGTATCAGGCGCGTAAAAAAGTTGTCGCGGATATCACGGCTGAGGGCAATGCGGTCATGACGGTCAATCCAAAAGCGGAAGAAGAAGGGGAACAGGATCTTATTCCGCTTGTGGAAAACAAACCAATCATGCAGCCGTTTGGCGACCGCTCCAAAGTAGTGATTGAACCGATGCTGACCGACCAATGGTTTGTCGACAGTGACAAAATCGTCGGCCCAGCCCTTGATGCTGTCAAATCGGGTCATATTAAAATCATGCCGGAAAGTGGTGAAAAAATTTATTATCACTGGCTTGAAAACATTGAACCCTGGTGTATTTCGCGCCAACTTTGGTGGGGACACCAAATTCCCGTGTGGTATGATGAAGATGGCAATCAGTATTGCGCAGAAAACCAAGCCGCCGCCCAGAGCATGGCCGGAGAGGCAACTGTGCTCACGCGCGATCCAGATGTTCTGGATACTTGGTTTTCGTCAGGTCTGTGGCCCATTGGGACACTCGGCTGGCCGGAAAAAACCGAAGCCCTAGAAAAATATTTCGCCACAGATGTACTGATCACTGGACAAGACATCCTCTTTTTTTGGGTTGCCCGAATGATTATGATGCAGCTCGCTGTCGTTGACGAAATCCCGTTTCATACCGTTTACCTGCACCAGCTGGTGCGCGACGCTAAAGGCGAGAAAATGTCAAAGACACGCGGCAATGTGATCGATCCACTTGATATGATTGACACATATGGTGCGGATGCACTCCGCATGTCAAACGCAGCGATGGCCGCACTTGGCGGCGTTCTAAAAATCTCAGAGGACCGTATCAAAGGTTATAGAAACTTTGGCACCAAACTCTGGAACGCCTCGCGCTTTGCAGAGATGAACGAGGCTTATGACGTACCCCGTCTCGCGGTAGTTCCTGATATCGAGGCTATCGGGGAACCACTGAATAAGTGGATTATCGGCGAAACTGCAAAGACACGCGTCCTTGTCGATGATGCCTTGCATGCCTATCGGTTTAATGATGCGGCCAACATGCTTTATGCCTTTGTCTGGCGCAAAGTATGCGATTGGTATGTTGAGTTATCCAAACCGCTATTATCTGGTGAAGATCTTGCGGCAAAAGCCGAAACACAGGCAACGATGGCCTGGGTCATCGATCAATGTCTGGTCCTGCTTCATCCGATCATGCCGTTCATAACCGAAGAGCTTTGGGGAGACCTCTCACAGCGCAGCAAAATGCTCGTTCATGCAGACTGGCCCACCTATGGCTCAGAGCTGGTAGATCGTGATGCTGATCGTGAAATGAACTGGGTGATAGCTCTTATCGAAGAAATTCGCTCTGTGCGCATGCAAATGCATGTACCAGCCGGAGCCAAAATTCTGATGTTGGTAACAGCGATGGACGAGCAATCTTCTCAAACTTGGGACCGCAACGAAGTACTGATCAAAAAGCTCGCCCGGATCGATCATCTGGAAAAAACGCCGAGCTTCCCCAAAGGATGTGCCACCTTAACCGTGCCTGGAGCCTCTTTTGGACTGCCTCTCGCTGATATCATTGATATTTGTGAAGAAAGGGCGCGTCTGCAAAAATCTCTCGATAAGCTTGGCAAAGAGCTGGGCGGCCTTCGTGGTCGGCTAAAAAATCCAAAGTTTATAGTAAGTGCTCCTGAGGACGTCGTCAATGAAACGCGCTCCAACTTGGCTCTTCGAGAAGAGGAAGAGGCTCAAATGAGGGCAGCGCTTGGGCGTCTTGAAGAACTAGTCTAGCGGGACGCAAACAGCATGTCTAAAGCCCATCCCTCTGGCGGACCATGGCGTAACTTTTACGGTCGCTTTAAAGGCAAAAGCCTTAACAAAGCTCAAGAAAACCGGCTTACCAATGATCTTGACCGCCTGTCACCAGGGTTCGTAAGCTGGGAGGACAATCCTGAGCGGAAACCTTTAGACCTAAAGAGCCTATTTGAGGGCAAGGATGTTTGGCTTGAAATTGGCTTTGGCGGCGGCGAACATCTCGTCCATCAAGCAAAAGGAAATCCTGAAATAGGATTTATAGGGTGTGAGCCTTATTTGAACGGCGTTGCGATGCTATTGGGTAAAATCAAAAGCGAAAGATTAGACAACATAAGGGTCTATCCCGGAGATGTGCGGCATCTTTTTGATGTGCTGCCACCTCAAAGCATTTCACGCGTTTTTCTGTTGTATCCCGACCCCTGGCCAAAAAAACGTCACCATAGACGCAGATTTGTAACACAAGAGCATATCGCGCCTATGGCACAGGTTATGAAAAAAGGCGCAATATTTCGGGTCGCCACGGATATTAAAGATTATGTGCGCCAAACATTACAAGAAGTCCCATCAAAAGGTTTTAAACCGCAAACAGATTTAGCGGAAGATCTGCAAATCGCATGGCCCGATTGGATTTCAACTCGCTATGAGCAAAAAGCCCTGCGCGAAGGCCGCACGCCACATTATTTGACATTCAAACGGCATTAACAGACCACTTTTACGACGGATTGATCCGCACAAGGGCATGGACCCCGCATTTGGCTTAGGCTATCTAGCACACAACGCAAAAGAGGAAATTTATATGTCGGCACATGGCACCCCAGTTCCAATGACTTCTCGCAAATCAGGACCACTCAGTGGCGAGGCAAATGTGCCCGGTGATAAATCGATCTCTCATCGATCTTTAATTTTGGGAGCAATGGCCGTCGGAAATACGAAAATCCACGGCTTGCTGGAAGGACGTGATGTTATGGACACAGCCAAGGCGATGCGTGCGTTTGGCGCAACTGTGACAGATCACGGCGATGCTCACTGGACTGTTCAGGGGGTCGGGGTTGGTGGTTTTTGCGAGCCCGAAGATGTAATCGACTGCGGAAATTCGGGCACTGGTGTGCGCTTGATAATAGGAGCAATGGCCACACATGCGATTACGGCCACATTTACCGGAGATGCAAGCTTGAACGGTCGACCGATGGCGCGGGTCACAGATCCGATCGCACTCTTTGGGGCAACCGCTCATGGGCGCACAGGTGGGCGCCTACCAATGACAATTATCGGCGCAAAAGATCCTGTCCCAGTACAATACCGTGTCCCCATGCCGTCTGCGCAGGTTAAATCGGCAGTGCTTCTGGCCGGACTGAATGCTCCGGGGGAAACCGTCGTCATCGAAAAAGAGGCTACGCGCGATCATACAGAGCGCATGCTCAAAGGCTTTGGCGCGGATATAAAGGTCGAGGACACCGATGAAGGCCGCGTTATAACGCTTAAAGGTTACCCAGAGCTTGCGCCACAAACCATTGTTGTGCCGCGTGACCCCAGTTCAGCAGCTTTTCCAGTCTGTGCAGCTCTGATTTGTGCAGGATCGGATGTGTTGGTACCCAATATCGGCCTCAATCCAACGCGGGCCGGTCTTTTTGCAACACTGCGCGACATGGGAGCGGACCTAACCTATGAAAACGAACGTATAGAAGGCGGTGAACCAGTGGCCGATCTACGGGCTCGTTTTTCACCTGATATGAAGGGGATTAAGGTACCATCTGAACGCGCAGCGAGTATGATAGATGAATATCCAGTTCTGTCTGTTGTTGCATCTTTCGCACAGGGTCAGACTGTAATGCGCGGCGTTAAAGAACTTCGTGTTAAGGAAAGCGATAGAATTGACGCGATGGCGACTGGTCTGAGGGCGAACGGTATGTCAGTCGAAGACGGCGAAGATTGGTGGATCGTGGATGGGCGCGGCATCTCGGATGTTCCCGGTGGTGGCCATTGTGAAACGCATCTAGATCACAGGATCGCAATGTCATTTATGATCTTGGGCATGGGCAGTAACGAGCCAGTCAGGATTGACGACGGCGGCCCAATTGTCACATCTTTCCCAATTTTTGAAGACCTCATGGCTCAATTGGGGGCCAGCATAACGCGAGATGATCGTTAAAATGTTAGTCTCTAAGCCAATTCGTTTCACGGTTGCCATTGATGGCCCTGCTGCTGCCGGAAAGGGCACAGTTGCCAAAGGCCTCGCTGATCATTTTGGCTTTGCATATCTGGATACGGGCCTGCTTTATAGAGCTGTCGCAGCGAAAGCTTTGCTTGGTGAGAATGTGATCACTGCAGCAAATAAACTTGTGCCCACAGATATGGCATCACAAACCTTGCGAAGTTCAGAGGTTGCGCAAATGGCTAGTAAAGTCGCAGTCATTCCACAAGTACGCGCAGCTTTGCTAGCATTCCAAAAAAGCTTTGCCTGTCAGGACGGTGGCGCAGTCCTTGATGGACGCGATATCGGAACCATGGTTTGTCCAGAGGCCAAAATAAAAATCTTTATCACGGCAAGTGCAGAAATACGTGCAAAAAGGCGTTATGATGAATTGCAAAGCAAGGGTTTGGAAACAAGTTATGAGGTGGTTCTTTGCGACGTTAAAGAGCGTGACGAACGCGATATGACCCGTAAAGATGCCCCACTCAAACGTGCCCAAGATGCTTATCTTCTAGATACGAGCGACCTCAGCATTGTGACCTCGCTTCAAAGGGCAATCAATATTACATCTGCAGCTTTCGTAAAAGTTATATAAATTTGACCTTGCGGCTCTTATATCAGCAGAGCTTGGTACGAAGAGCGTGGGCTTTGTCCCAAAAGGGATTGGTGCTTGATTTATATCCTCAAAGGTCGTAATAGGCACCCCTGCGAATTTTGGTAGAGAGTTATCAAGAGTAGGCTGAATACGCATTATAAAAAGTCGAAAGACCAGCGGAGACAACCGGTTGGCCCATAACAGTTATATAAAGGAAAATGAGACCACATGGCTCAATCATCATCTATGGAGGAATTCGAAGCCCTCCTTAATGAAAGCTTCGAAATGGACACCCCCAATGAAGGTTCAGTAGTAAAAGGCAAAGTTATTGCCATTGAAGCTGGACAGGCGATCATAGATGTCGGCTACAAAATGGAAGGCCGGGTTGACCTAAAAGAATTTGCCAACCCAGGCGAAGCGCCAGAAGTTAACGTTGGCGACAGTGTAGAAGTCTTCCTTCGCCAGGTTGAAAACTCAAAAGGAGAAGCGGTAATCAGCCGCGAAATGGCACGCCGAGAGGAAGCATGGGATCGTCTCGAGAAGGCTTATTCTGATGATGCGCGAGTTGAAGGTGCCATCTTTGGACGCGTGAAAGGTGGCTTTACTGTTGACTTAGGCGGTGCTGTTGCGTTTTTGCCGGGTTCACAGGTAGATGTACGCCCAGTGCGTGATGCAGGACCGCTGATGGGTCTAAAACAACCATTCCAGATACTTAAAATGGACCGTCGCCGCGGCAATATCGTCGTCTCGCGTCGTGCAATTCTTGAAGAGAGCCGCGCTGAACAGCGCGCCGAGGTTATCGGAAATCTCGCCGAAGGTATGTCAGTCGAAGGAGTAGTCAAAAACATCACTGAATACGGAGCATTTGTTGACCTTGGCGGTGTAGATGGTCTATTGCATGTGACGGACATGGCATGGCGTCGTGTCAATCACCCTTCAGAAATTCTGACAATCGGTGAAACTATTAATGTTCAGGTCATTAAAATCAACAAAGACACGCATCGCATCAGCCTTGGCATGAAACAGTTGCAAGAAGATCCATGGGATCTGGTTGCAGCTAAATATCCACTTGAATCAATGCACACCGGTATTGTTACAAACATTACAGATTATGGTGCGTTCGTTGAATTAGAAGCTGGCGTTGAAGGGCTCGTTCATGTGTCAGAAATGTCATGGACCAAGAAAAACGTACATCCGGGCAAGATCGTTTCGACGAGCCAAGAAGTCGAAGTTATGGTTCTGGAAATTGACGGTTCCAAACGTCGCGTTTCACTGGGTTTAAAACAGACTCAGCGCAATCCATGGGAAGTCTTTGCAGAAGCCAACCCAGAAGGAACTCAAGTTGAGGGTGAAGTCAAAAACATCACTGAGTTTGGTCTCTTTATTGGGCTTGAAGGCGAAATCGACGGCATGGTGCACTTGAGCGACATCTCTTGGGACGAACGTGGCGAAGATGCGATCCAGAATTTCCGTAAAGGCGACGTTGTTCAAGCAGTCGTATCAGAAGTCGATGTTGAAAAAGAACGCATCAGCCTCTCTATCAAAGGCATGGGTGCAGACAAGTTTGCAGAAGCAACTGGTGGCGTTAAACGCGGTGCTGTTGTGACCGTTGAAGTTACTGCAATCGAAGATGGTGGCATCGAAGTTGAATACGAAGGTGCGAAAGCATTTATTCGCCGTTCAGACCTGAGCCGGGACCGCGCCGAACAACGGCCAGATCGCTTCTCTGTCGGAAACAAAGTTGATGTGCGCATCACCAATATCGACGGCAAAACACGCAAACTTGGCCTGTCCATAAAAGCACGCGAGATCGCAGAAGAGAAAGAAGCCGTGGAACAGTAT
This sequence comes from Paracoccaceae bacterium, assembly GCA_029247845.1. Taxonomy (GTDB): domain Bacteria; phylum Pseudomonadota; class Alphaproteobacteria; order Rhodobacterales; family Rhodobacteraceae; genus LFER01. The sequence goes on from JAQWKM010000041.1 coordinate 27,386, forward strand.
GGATCTTCGGACTCGGGCGCGTCCTTGGGCGATATCTTGGGAGCAGCCTTGAAAGGCGACGAGTAAACCAAGTTTATAAATTTAAATCCCGCAGGCCTACAGCCCGCGGGGTTTTCTTTTCCATTGATTCGCATAGGTACACAGTTAGATAATGTTTTTTGCTCTAATCGTGGTCCTTTTTGGAAGAACTAAGCCTAAAAGGGTTGAAGCAAGCTGTTTTTTTGCATCATGAAGAACAAAACCGTTCCTGCAAAAAACAAAGAGTTTCCCAAAGCGTTCATTCTAACTATAATCAAATAAACAATTCATGAGATCAAACTTTGGGGGAAAGATGATACGTTCAGAGCTTATTCAGACCATAGCAGATGATAATCCACATTTACTTCAACGTGATGTAGAACGTATCGTTAACACAGTTTTTGAAGAAATTACCGACGCAATGGCCAATGGAGAACGTGTAGAACTGCGCGGTTTTGGCGCATTCTCTGTAAAGCAGCGCGATGCCAGATTAGGTCGCAACCCAAGAACGGG
>JAQWKM010000164.1 GCA_029247845.1 Paracoccaceae bacterium
GAATACATCAGAGACGATCCGTTTGACGATATACATCATGGTATTATTGATTTGGGTACCGGCGAATATGCGTTGATAGGTGTTCATCATAGCGTTGACAGCTTCATTACAATAATGAACAGAGATAATCGGGTGAGCGATCTGATGCGACAATTTTTAGAGCCATATGAAGATGGCGAAGCATTTCACTCGTTCTCAGGTCCGGAGGTCGACTTAGACCTATACTTGTAAATTTATATTCCCAGAGGGGATTGCCAAATATAGTTCGTTCTGGACTAAGTTTGTTGCGAAGTATTTTGATGATTTAAGTCTATGTTGGAAAAAACTGAGCATATTGGATGCATCGGTCCAGGTTTCCCTACGGAGGGAAATAGAAAAGGTTCTGATAATCAATATACTTTTCCGCTACAGATGGGCTTGCAGGCATATGTTTTGATGATTTATTTATAGCCACTGGAGAAATGGCATATAAAGAATGGCATGTGCTCTATACAGACCTTGAGGGGCTAAATTATACGAAGGCTGGTCGGGGGCTTTAGTACATTGGGTAAAACCGGTCCAAATAGTGCCGTCATGCGAACGCAATTTAATGATGAAGCACGTTTAATAAAGCACATGAAGATGGATCATATAATAGCCCCTGAAAGAGGTTTGAATTATACCATGTACAAAACTAAAGCTTTGCCGCCAGCATCAACGCGAGTAATTAAAATCAGTTTTATGCTCGCGGTCGTGTCTTTTCAAACGCGTGGTTATCAAATGGTCCAGTCTACTTTTGCGGCTCACCAAAAGTCAAAGTTTACAGAGATATCCTCTGCCTGGCACCTCTAGGAAGAGTGAAGACTACCCTTAGGACTGGCAAAGTGAAACTTAACTTTTGTGATAATCCACCCAGCTAAGTAAAAGGCTAAGCCTGTTACTATTGTTGTTACATAAAACTCGATCCTATCTTGCAGGTGCATATTGTTTAAAAATGGATAAGGTAGGCCGTTGCTTACTGAACCCTCTGGTGTACTGTTGAAGGGCCCGGTTATGATCTCAGACCACAAAATATATAGTAAACATATTACTAGAGTTGTCAAAACACCTTTATGTACTTGCCTGAATGAACCATTGAAGAATAATGAATCCACAATCAGAAGAACTGGCCCAACCAAGTGTAAATAGTATTCTTGATACCAGACAATCAATCCAGAATAATTTACTAAACTAGGATCTATAAAATATAGCTTCCAATACAAAAAAACGACCATTGCATTTAGAACGGCTACAGCTGAAACCAATGAAAAATATCTTTCAGGCTCTTTATTCCGTTTGCTGGTGTAAAGCAGAAACGTGACGATCAATGCGCCTGTTAAGCCCCAAATTGTTAGATATCTAAAGTGTATTCCAAAGTTGCCATAATTTGCGACTGTGAATTGATAAATAAAATAACCTGCGGAAAACAAAAGGCAGACGAACCTGTAGTTTAAAATAAAACGATGTTTGTCTCTGATGACCATGGAATTCCTTTTACGATGCTGAAGTAAACTATAAATTATAATCCACCATTTTTTACACACTTAAGTCTGCATACTTTCCCAACGTTATGATCAATAGTAATTAATCTGCATATTCTATTGCAAGGACATAAGATGGATCGGCCTTCATGTTGATTGAAGCTGGTCGTTTTTTGCAATCAATACTGTGACCGTAGTGAACTATTAACCATAATTAATTGGCCTACCTTTATCAAAAATAGTGGTCAATACAGGATACGTTATGTACAGAGAAAGCTGGCTAACGGTTGTACTTGATAAAGGGAGTTAGGGTCCCAATACGATCATAAAGGCGTCGCGCAATGAGATTATGATCCTGAGTAAGCCAGTAGACAGTAGGGGTACCATTTTCATCAGCAACTTTATAGACTCCCTCAATCAAGGCCTGACCTATTCCGTTGCCCCGCATAGACACATCTGTGTAAAGATCTTGTAAGTAAACGATGTCTTCACTTTTCCAGTTATGTGGATGTGTTATAAAATGAACAAGTCCATTAAGAGTATCATTGTCTTGTGATACGAGGGCGTTTTGGTTTGGATGTTCTTTAGAAATTAGTTTTTTAAAAGTGGACTTGAAAATCGCATTTTCCAGTTCAGTTTCATAAAATGCTAGGTAATCGGTCCACAGTTTATGCCACTGGGAATAATCTTGCGAGGTAAGATGGCGGATCATAGAAGGCCTTTCCGTTTTGGGTGAGGTCTCAACAAACTATGGTTAATCCCATAGCTTAACCAAGGTGTTCAAAATAGCGTTATCGCAGCGCGGGAAGCCCGACACCAGTCGCGTCAAAGCCGCCGTCAACTGCAATGACTTGTCCTGTAACGTATGAGGCTTTTTCTGATGCTAGGAAAAAAATGACTTCCGCAATCTCATTTTCTCGACCATATCGGTTGAGTGGGATCGCATCGTGATAGGCGTCAATAATTTCCTGAGTGTGGACCGCCATGGCTAACTTTGTGCGAACTGGCCCTGGTGCCACGCAATTAACCCTGATGCCATATTCTCCCAACTCTACGGCTTGCTGTTTGCTAAGTTGCATAACTGCAGCTTTGGATGTTCCATAGGCGATACGGAGGGTTGAGGCTCTTAGCCCCGATATTGATGCAATGTTCACGACGCTACCCTGGGATTTGCGAAGAAGGGGTGTCAAAGATTGGCTGAGATAAAACATCCCATCAAGATTTGTATCCATAACTTCGCGCCATGTTTGGCTGTTGCATCTTTCAATTGGTCCAAATTGTGCAACACCCGCATTGTTTACAAGCGCATCTAGTCCGCCAAACTGTGAACATATTAGGTTTGCAACTTCATCGCCTGATCCGGAAACTGAGATATCAAAGTCAAGAGCGGTTGAGTTGGAAACCTCAACAGTGGCTTTTTCAAGCTCAACTTGGTCCCGGTCCAACATTAAGACTTGATAATTTGCATCTGCAAATATGTGTGATGTCGCAAGCCCGATGCCGCGTGCCGCTCCGGTAATCAATACTACTTTATCCATCTGATGCCTTCGCTTGGTTATAATACGCGCTAAAAATATCTATATCGTTACTCTCAAAAGTGCGAGAGCTTACATTCTATAAGTTCTCATCGGTGAAACTCGATTGGAGTTGATAAATATGATTTTTTGTAAATGAGAGCATAGTAATGTTAAAACTAAAGACATAATAACGGAAAACATACTGGCGGGTGTCTGTCTGGGGTGATGCTCTTTAAGTTAAATAATGACCCAGAAGTTACCTACGGCTGTGACTATAGGTCCTGTCAAAAAGTTACTGAGACAGCGTTTCGCTTAGCACTCCGTTTCCACAAGGGTGATGTAACATTTAATGGTGCTGACATAAAAACCTATGTCTACAGAAGCCCTGAGCACGGCAGATCGCTGAATGTCCATTTCTGTACTAATTGTGGGACGACTGTGAAACTTACAACTGAACGTTTTCCTGATTTTCATGTGATGATGCTTGGTGCTTTGGATGATCCTTCAAAGATTGAGGTCATGTCACATATGTTTGCGGATGAAAGGATGCCATGGGCGGCTTTTAATGAAGGCGATATTGTTTATACGCGGTATCGCATCAATGAAGAGGGGAAACAGGCAAATAGGCTACAAAAGTAAAATCTAAGTTTGATATTTTGGCCGATCTATTACGAGCCAAGAGAGAGTTTTGTGCTCATTGCACTAATCTGTCGATCTCGTCGATCAGATGTGGCGCGACTTTAAATCCGTTTACCGCGCAATGCGCGCGGTTCAGAGTGCGTTTTTCGCCTGGCAATCGGGTACCATCTTGGCCTAAAATCACGTCAATCAATGTCTCGATCCGTTCGATAAAACTAGGCCCCCCGACATGATATGCCGCGATTGCGATGATAAATTGTCCGACACCGGGCGGATCGCCCTCGGCATCGAAAAACGAAGTGGCGTCATAGCTGTGATTGGCCCCAGTCAAAGTTGCTGATAGGATTTCTACCATCAGGGCCAAAGCTGCGCCCTTAGCGTCCGCGGCCGGCACCATTGAACCGGCCAGCGCCGCTCTGGGGTCTTTGGTAGGCTTGCCTTCGGCACTCAGGGCCCAGCCTTCTGGGATGTCTTCGCCGGCTTTTACCGCCGACATGACTTTGCCACGAGCGACTTTAGATAGGGACATATCGATCACAAGGGGTGGCGTACCGTCTTGGCGCGGCGAGGCAAAGGCAATGGGGTTGGTCCCAAATAAAGCGGCATTTCCGCCCCAAGGCGCCATCGCTTTAGGTGAGTTTGCAAACATCATTGCCACGAAACCTGCTTGGGCCAAGCGTTCTACATGGGCACCAAGCTGACCGCAGTGGTGGGACCTCGTGATGCCTGCTGCGGCGATACCGGTTTTGGCACACAGCGTGACCAGTCGCTCAATTGCTAAATCAATCGCGGGAAATGCGAAGCCGTTGGCAGCATCAATGCGCAACATGGAAGTCCCGCTATGGCTCGCCTGTGGTACGGCCTGTCCTGCCACCTTGCCGGAACGGGCTTGCAGTGCATAGCTTGCGACACGCGAAAAGCCGTGACCTTTCTGACCGTCTATCTCAGCACTGACTAGCGCCTTAGAAACAGACTGGGCGTTTTGATCGGATATATTTTCGCGGCGTAGTGCATTGGCTATATAAGTTACAGCCTCAGCTTGCGAAAAGTGATGCTCTGAATTTTGCTTATCACCCATTTTAAGACCTCACTTCGTTAAAAATTTATTGCAGTGACTTCGCACACGCGGATGTTTGCCCATTTTAAGGTATCTACGCCAATTCGCGTTAACAGCATGTTGTCCAGCCTGTCAAATTGATCTACTTTGAATGTAACAAAAAAATGAGGAAAGAATGAGAAAATATTTAGTAGTCTGTGTCACCTCATTGCTCCTTATTTCTTGTGCGCCTGGATCAAAAAAAGATATCGGAGCAATATCGGGAATAATCGCCGGAGGTGCAATTGCAAACGATTTAGCTCACGACAGTAAAAATAAGCGCATTGCAACAATTTTAGGTGCGTTTATTGGGGGTGCAATTGGGCAGAGCATTGGTGAGCAATTGGACGAAGCTGACCGGGCAATGGCATTAGGAGCCTATCGGCAAGCTTTAGAAAGAACACCCTCAAATGAAAGCGTGGCTTGGGACAATCCTGATAGTGGGAACCATGGCAGCTTTACGCCAGTAAGAACCTTTCAAGCCAATAACCGTTACTGTCGCGAATATAATCAGGAAGTTGTAATCGGTGGTAAAAAGCAAGTGGCATACGGCACTGCTTGCAGACAATCTGATGGAAGCTGGCAAATACAAAGTTGATTTGAAGAACAGATCATAAGTGTGGGTGCTGTTTTTTATAAAACTTAAAACGTGGCCATTTTTGTTCTTTGCTATAATTTTATGGGAAGATGCCCTTTCAAAATAAAGACTAGGGTTCTGATTACTTTGTCAATGCATTTGGCGCGACAGTTATCTTCGTGCAATTATCACTGGCTTAAGGTTGGGTTTTGTTTTGAACTAAGACTTGAGGGCAAAAGGTATCTGATTTACCTAGAGTGAAAGTAGAATTCATCTGGGGCGACTGAAAGTGTTAAAAATTGAGCGAGCTGCCTTTGTTCTTAAACGTTTAAATGAGCTTTATCCCAAAACGCCAACGCCGCTTACTCACAACAGTATCTATGAGCTTTTGATAGCCGTCTTGCTCAGCGCTCAATGTACGGATGAACGAGTTAACAAAGTGACACCTGCCCTTTTTGAACAGGCCAATACACCTTTTGACATGCAACATATACCGCTAGAAACGATCTACACGATCATTCGCCCCTGTGGTCTGGCACCAAAGAAGTCCGATGCGATTCTAGAACTTTCGAAGATTCTTGTAGAGCAATATGATGGGATTGTTCCTGAAACTTTTGAAAAATTAGAGGCCCTTCCAGGGGTGGGTCACAAGACTGCAGGTGTCGTAATGTCTCAGGGCTTTGGCTATCCTGCATTCCCCGTGGATACTCATATTCATAGGTTGGCTCAAAGATGGGGCCTGACAAAAAAAAACAACAATGTTGTTCAAACCGAACGGGATTTAAAATCTGCCTTTCCCGAATCTGCATGGAATAAGCTGCATTTGCAGATAATCTTTTATGGCCGCGAATTTTGTTCGGCCAGAGGCTGTGATGGACGTGTTTGTGAAATCTGTACAACATGCTATCCAAACAGAAAGCACCCCTTGAAGATCAAAAAAGCATAGGGTATTTTTGAAAACTTGTAGTCAAATGCGATTTAATAACCAGCTCTTTTTTGGCGATTTCTCTTTAGCTGCTCGTGGGATTTTAATGTTCCGTCATGGAATGAGCCAAACCATTTGTCCCAAGGCATTTCGAGGTTGCCGTAATTTACTTCAAAATATCTGTGATGCATTTGATGATGGAACGTACCCAAGGCGAGTTGCTTTTTGTCTCGTACCAGCAAATTTTCAAATCCTGTGTGCGAGGTTGCGGCCGTGAGCGACTGATGTTGCATATGAAACAGGATATGCAGTGGATGTGCTGGGATTATAAAATGTATAAAGATTGAGCTGAAAAACATCACATGTTCGATCGGATGCATAGATAGACCAGACCATGGGCCAACATTGACATTGCGGTGATGCAGGGCATGGGCAAGTTTATAAAATGGGTCCCAATGTAAAGCCCGATGTACCCAATAAAAGTGCAGCGAAATCCAGACGGGTGTCAGCAGAAAAAGTAAAAGAAACCAAACTGGATTGGATTCAAACGACAAGACTGGCGCCCATCCATTACCCATCGCCCAAAACATTAAAACTTCGTAGAGCGTCCAAAACCCAACGCCGCTGCTAAGGGTCCAAAACGCGTTGTCTATGACTTGGCTTCCAAAGCTGAATTGACGCCCTTTTTTTGAGAGTTCCCGTCCGTCGTATTTAAGCTTATCCCCTTGCCCTTTCAGTCGGTGGAAAAACCAATGCAACCCCCCCGCGACAAGTGTCATTAAAATCATATTTCGAAGCCAAATACCTGCGATCCACCCAAAGGCGAGTGTCTTTGTCGTTTCAAGGGCTGGCTGAAGCCAATACCATGTGATCAGGCACACAAAGATTAGGATGGCATTTTCTGCTAGTCCACACCATCGCTGGGCAATCCAAATTAGCATATTTTTTGGGCGCAATGGCCAGGTGAAAAATGGTGATACTTGAATGGGCACATCGGGGGTGTAATTCCAGCCCGGTATTTTGTGATCTTCTGACATTGGGTCTCTTTGACAACTTCTGATGAACCTAATTCTAGTGATGCTAGGTGCAAAGGTTAAGTTAAATCGCTCATACCGTCCGGGTCAAGCTTCTTGGCGCAACGCATGCATCTGGGAAATTTGATTTATTTTGGCAGTGTCTTTTCTTCGTTATAGAAGCTTTTCACGCGATGTCAGTGAGGCGAAAAGACATAATGTTTCTGCTTCCTTATGCCGCTAAATTTTGTATATTTACCTTGGTTGAACAAAAAAGATCCTCCTATGATATCCTCTCAAAAACATCTTTTTGATATTCCAGACGATGTCTCGTACCTAAATACTGCCTATATGTCTCCCTTGATGAACTCAGTTGTTCACGCGATTGATGAAGGTGCACGCTTAAAGGCGCAGCCTTGGAAGCTAAAAATCAGCCATTTTTTTGATGATGTTGATAAAGCGCGGGCGCTTTTTGCAAAGCTTGTGAATGCTTCGTCGAAGAGTGTAGCAATTATTCCATCGGCCTCCTATGGTTTGACTACTGCTGCGTTGAACTTGCCGCTGGCTGAGGGGCAAACAATCTTGGCTCTCAAACATCAGTTTCCGTCGCATACTTATCCTTGGAAAAAAAGAGCCCGCGAGAGTGGTGGCATTTTTCAGGAGGTAGATTTCCAAGACGGGTTTTCTGCGACGGAATCTGTGCTGGATGCGATTGATGAGCGTACTGCCGTTGCCGCCTTGCCGAATGTGCTGTGGACCAATGGCGCTTTGGTTGATCTAGCCAAAATACGACTACGTTGTGATGAGGTCGGCGCAGCCTTAGTCCTTGATTTGACCCAATCAGCTGGTGCAATGGTCACTGATTTTGCCAAAATATCTCCAGATTTTGCAGTCGTTGCAAATTATAAATGGATGCTTGGGCCTTACAGCACTGGCTTTTTATATGTCGCTGAGCGTTATCTTGACGGACGCCCCCTTGAAGAGGGTTGGATTACTCGCAAAGGGGGGCGAAACTTTTCTAATTTGACTGAGAATTCCGAAGAATTTGAAGCTGGTGCAGTGCGTTATGATATGGGGGAAAGGGCAAACTTTGCTCTTATGCCGGGTGTTGTTTGTGCGCTTGAGCAACTTTTGGCATGGGGTGTGGATAGCATTCAGACCACTCTAGGTATGCGCAACAAGGACCTTTGCGAGCGATTGGATGGTCTTGGCTTAAAGACCACGCGCCACGACCTAAGGGGACCGCATTTTATTGGTGCCAGAATACCTGATGGAACGCGAAATGATTTACTTGATATTCTTGCTAGAAGACAGATATTTTTATCGCAGCGCAACCAAGCGCTGCGCATCACGCCGCATCTTTGGAATGATCAAGGGGATTTTGATAGGCTTATTCACGCGCTGTCGGAAATTTTATAATTACGCTGATTTGCACGCATAGACAAAGATACATAATATACGTGCTCGGCTTATACCATTCCGTGCAACCGTAAGATGGAGGGCATATTTATCGAGATACCTGCGGTCAATTAGTTAAAAGCGGCATCGCTGGCCAGCGCTTTATATGTATTTGCTGACTGCCCAAAAGGATCGAGAACTTCAGGCTCGGAGAGAGAGTTGCGTCTGCCTTTTCTCATGACCAGATAATTTGGCATTGGTTCTACTTTTGGCGTATAAGGAACTTTTTTTAGCTTAACAGAGTTCCTAAGATGTGGCGTTACCTAATGGTCTTGAATCATTTCTGGGTAGACGATGGAGCTTTGAAAAGCCCCCATAACTTTCTCAAAACATGATGGGCTCTCAAAGAACTATAAAAATACCAAGGCCCCTGGATTAAGGCCACTCACTGTCATATCAAAAGAGACACGCGATGCGCTTGAGGACTTTGAGAGCTGTGTCATTTCTGGCATTGCCGCAGAGCTCCTTGACGCTTACCCGTTGGGCAATTTGGCTCAGTTATTACGACATAGTTTTCTGAAGACATAATACTTCCCTTTCTGTTTTAGTATTGAGCACTGAGATGGTGCCAGTGAACTGAAACAATTAGATAATAGTAAGCTAATTTCTCAAAATTTCATAATTATTATATCAATAAAACATACCGCGATTTGACTATCCAAACAAAACCAAAGCGAGGGATAGAAAACAATGCTCTGTTCAAATGACAGAATTTTAATTGCCACATACGAAATGGGTCCCAACGCTCAAGGCGAGATGAGCCGCTAAATAGCATTCAACGTAATAATTTAATCTTTGATATACT
>JAQWKM010000200.1 GCA_029247845.1 Paracoccaceae bacterium
CTTTTGTTCATCTGATAAAGGCTTTCAAGTGGAAGGCAGATTGCCAAGTACGGTGACGTGAGGTCTCGCTGATAGGAAAAGCTCTTCGGGCCACACGATCCTAGTACAGGCAATTAGCTGTGTGTCGGAAAATTGTATGTATTACGGCTGTCTACATCGTAAGATCTGTCTCCAAAGGCATTGGATGGTGTAGGCCATTTTGCACGGGGCGTGGCAGATTTGGCAAGGTGGCCTCGGAACAGAGAAAATTGGTATGTACCGAAAATGCCAAGGCCCTACGAAATGTGACAAAAAGTCCATTTTGATCATTTAACAAAAGCCGCGATGGTGATTGAAATATTCTATTTGTGCGCAGTGCCCAACTGAAGGATGGCGCAAAATGTGGCTTACTAAAGGGAAATATCGGATCTGCCCTAAATCATTTGCCAATGTACTTATAACCCGCTGAGACCAGCGGTGCAATGGACCGGGTTTGCCGTCGAGGTATTCTGGCTCCTGTTGAAAGAAGGACCAAAAGTCAGGTTCATGTAGCCCGAGCAATACCAGTGTTTTATAGCCTGCGGGAGTGCTATCTTCTGTATTAGTTTTAACAACCCCCAAAACTGTCAATGCAAAGACCTTGGCCCGCTTTGAAAATGTCTCATAAGTCATTTGCGCATGAATGGAAGCCAGAGGCTCCATCCGAGTTTGGTCGGTCTTTGATCTTGCCATTCAAGCCCAACAATAATTTCTTTGTTTTCGGATGGCCCTAATGTGGAGTAGGTTCCAAAAAAGTGATCCCATATCGAAAGGGCGAACCCATAGTTGCTGTTGTGTTCTTCGCGCCTAACTGAGTGATGTATACGATGCATGTCTGGAGTGACAATTATATAACTTAACCAACGGTCAAGCCGGGCAGGTATTGCCAAATTGGCATGATTAAAAAGTGCGCTGCCATTGAGTAATATTTCAAAGACCACAACGGCCCAAGCGACCGGACCAAGGAGATATACAATGCCAATTTTTAAAATCATAGAGAGAGCGATTTCGATAGGATGAAAACGAATAGCTGTAGAGACATCAAAATCGACATCTGCGTGGTGTACTCTGTGTAGGCGCCATAAAAACGGTATTTTATGCGTTATGATGTGCTGCAGCCAAATAACGAAATCAAACAGCAAGATGCAGATAACCGCTTCTAGCACTATTGGCCAGTCTAAGATGTTGAAAAGCCCCCAGCCAATTGCACTGGCATCTATGGCCGCTCCAACAGCCAGAAACGGCAGTGCGATTGCTAGCGCGCGTAAAATTAAAGTGTTCAAAATCGTTATTGAGAAATTGGTGAGCCATCGAGAGCGAACAGAATAGTCTGCTGCCTTTTTTGGGGAAATTCTTTCCAAAGCGGCAAAGAGCCCAAAAAGACTTAAAAACATCACGAGTCTGAGTGTGGCTTCATGCTCCATACTTAGAAGTTAGTACCACTTGGCAAAAGCGCAAGCCAGCTTTTCCAAAAGATATCTAATCTTGGCGAATTATTGTACCGGCACCCTGCTTGGTAAAGAGTTCTAAAAGACAGGCATTTGGGGCGCGACCATCTAGGATTACGGTCGCCAGAACACCGCCTTCGATTGCGCTGAGCGCAGTTTCTGTCTTTGGGATCATACCTCTGGCAATGGTGCCACTCGCTATCATCTCTTTTATCTGATTCGCACTCAACTCCGCGATCACCTCGCCCTTTTTATTTTTGACCCCTTCAACATCGGTTAAGAGCAAAAGCCTATCTGCTGTCAGAGCTGCGGCGATGGCCCCTGCGACTGTGTCGCCGTTAATATTGTAAGTTTCACCATTCTTGCCTGCGCCTAATGGTGCGATCACTGGAATCATACCATTGCTAAAGAGCGTTTGAAGAACCGTTGGATTTATCGTGGTGGGATTTCCAACTAAGCCTAGTTCGCTATTGGCCTGTTCACATAAAATTAGATTTGCATCTTTTCCTGACAGACCAACTGCTGAGCCGCCCTGATCGTTTATGGCCTGCACAATGCGTTTGTTCACACTTCCAGAAAGAACCATTTCAACGACTTCCATTGTTGCTTCGTCAGTAACCCGTTTTCCATTTACAAATTCTGACTTGATGTGGAGCTTTTCCAACATCTGATTGATCATTGGGCCACCCCCATTGACGATCACTGGATTAATCCCAACTTGGCGCATTAAGACGACATCTCTAGCAAACATCTGCATTGCTTTATCGCTGCCCATTGCGTGGCCACCCAGCTTGATAACTACGATTGCATTGTCATAACGCTGCATATAGGGCAGGGCTTGCGACAAGGTCCGTGCCGTCTCGGTCCAGTCTTGGGAGCCATCTCTTTTTTTCATAACGCCATCCTCTTATGAGACACTATTCACATAGTTTAAGGACAAGAGGCAAGGGGCAGGATCCCTTTTAAACCAGTGAAGCAATCACGCTTCTGAGAGTTTCAATTCCCCAGCCTTTTTCCGAAGAGGTTAAGATCAATTCAGGAAATGCTGCTGGGTGTTTACCAAGCGCTTTGCGCACCTGAGAAATAATTTCTTTGCGCTCACTTTCTTTGACTTTGTCCGCTTTGGTCAAAATAACTTGAAAGGTTACAGCCGAACTATCAAGCAAAGCTAGGATTTGTTCATCGACGGCTTTGACGCCATGGCGACAATCAATAAGGACAAATGCACGGCGCAGAGATTGGCGACCGGAAAGATATTGTTTGAGAAGCCTTTGCCACTTTTCAACGATCGGCAGTGGCGCGTTGGCATACCCATAGCCTGGTAGATCGACGAGATAGTGACTGTCAGAAATGGTAAAAAAGTTAATCTCTTGCGTGCGGCCCGGCGTGTTGGATGTCCGAGCCAGAGCTTTACGCCCTGTGACTGCGTTTATCAGTGTTGATTTTCCAACATTGGATCGGCCTGCAAAGCATATTTCGAGCCGATCATCGGGTGGTAGCCCTGACATGGCGACGACACCTTTGAGGAAATCTGTTTCGCGCGTGAAGAGTTTTCGACCAGCCTCACGGGCAAAATTATCAGGCTCTTGGGTAAGGGGGAATGGCAGCTGTATCACTAGACACTCACAGGATCGTTGATACTAATTATTCCATCGTTTTTTGGAACTGCATAGACGGTAAAATCACGGTGTCCCCAAGTCTCCAGTGTGCCCAGTATATCTGCATCCCGCTTGCCAGTGTCTGGGTTGGATGTCGTTGCCAAACAGCGCTGTACCCGCTCGTGAATCTCAAAGGTGACAGAACCGATAGAGATTTCTTTACCGATCCAGTCAAACTCTTCCCATGGGGCAAGTCCTTCGAGCCACAAATTGCACCGCCATCGATGGTGGGATAATTTACGGCCAAACTTTTGTTCGACGGTTCGATGTGACGAGAAATTACCGATGCTGATCGAAGCGTAATCGGTATCTGTCATTCCGCGCTCTGAGGCACTCACAAGGCGGTTGGATTGTGCTCTGTCATCCGGTATAAGTGGACTTTCCCATTCGAGAAATCGCTTTTGGTCTTCGGCATTGTCCGGATCAAACACAAAGTCGGGTAACTGTGGATGCTTCAGGGTCATTTTATGGCTGTTTTCATCCCATGCGGCTGAGATCGCTGCCAGCAGAGGGGCCTTTGACCCACGACTAAAGTTTTGACATGGGACCCACTTGCTTCCATCCACCTCTGATTTCTCATGAGTTACTGCCCAAGCCCGATCCCAAGGCAGAGTTTGGCCTTTGGTCAGGCTGACGTTTTCAAGGTATTCTCGCCCATGCGACTTGATTGGGTGGCGCCAAATTTCGAGCAACTTTGACATTTTCAACCTTTTTTCTGAGCGATCTTTTTGCGGAAGCTCTTCATTATATTGCCAAAGACATCCGGTTTGTAGCCTTGCGAACGCATGATGAGATATTGCTGTGAGAATGTTATCATGTTGTTGGCAATCCAGTATATTACAAGGCCACTGGCAAACGTACCTAGCATGAACATAAATACCCAAGGCATCCAGGCAAAAATCATCGCCTGCGTTGCATCTGTGGGGGCGGGGTTCAGCTTTTGCTGGAGCCACATCGAGATCCCAAGAAGGATTGGAAGAATGCCAAGCGATATTATTGCGACGATTGGGCCGAGTTCTGGTGGCGCATATGGCAGGATTCCGAAAAGGTTCAAGATTGACGAAGGATCTGGGGCACTCAGATCTTTGATCCAGCCAAGCCAAGGCGCATGGCGCAGTTCCAGCGTAACAAAAATCACTTTATATAGTGAAAAGAAGATTGGGATTTGCAGGAGAATTGGCAAACACCCAGAAGCCGGATTGACCTTTTCTTTTTTATAGAGCTCCATCATGCCCTGCTGAAGTTTTTGACGGTCGTCTCCCGCATTTTCTTTAAGCTTTTCCATTTCTGGTTGAAGTTCTTTCATCTTGGCCATTGAAACATATGACTTATAGGCCAGCGGGAATAAGAGTGCCTTGATTAGCAGGGTCAATCCAATGATCGCCCAACCCATATTGCCGATGTAAAAGTTTAACCAGTGTAGTACAAAGAACATGGGCTTGGTCAGGAAAAAGAACCAGCCCCAGTCAATACTGTCCAGAAATCCTTTGACGCCTTGGTTTTCGTAAGATCGGATTATACTCCAATCTTTTGCCCCGGCAAAGAACTGGCTTTGGACAGACGTAGTCTGGCCTACGGAAATTGTTACTTTGGGCATAACTATTTCTGCCTGAAAGATATCCTTTGGTTCATAATACCATGCTGTTGAGCGAAAAGGCGTACCTGGTTGTGGGACAAGTGCTGTCATCCAGAAGTGGTCAGTAAAGCCGATCCATCCGTCTTCCATGACTTCCAAGGTCTCTTTATTGGTACCATCACCCTCATTGAATGCATAGTCGTGCATTTTATCATAGGAATGTTCGTCTAACGTTTCGTCAGACATTCGCACTAGGCCTTCATGAAGAATGAAAAAATTCTTCAAATCTTTAGGTTCGCCTGTACGTCGAACGATACCATATGGTTTCAGTTCGACTGCTTTATCTGTATTGTTTTGGACGCCTTGCACTATGGTAAAAAGATAATCGTCGTCGACAGAAATAACTCTGCTGAAAGTTAGTCCCTTTCCATTATTCCAAACAAGCGTTACAGGCGACGAAGACGTCAACATTTCATTACCGCGTACGGACCAGACGGTTTCGATTGTGGGTACATCGGCTGGATTTACACCAGAAACCGTCGCCCAACCGTAAGCGGCGTAATAAGCACCCTCCTGGCCGACTGGACGCAGCAAAGTCACATTTTCGGCCCCATCTTTTAGCTCTACCTTATAGCCGATCAAAGACAGGTCATCTAAACGGCCACCTTTGAGGGAGATTGTGCCATTGAGTTTATCTGTTTCAATTCCAAGGCGAGGAACGTCTTCAGTCTCAGAGATAGTCTGTGGTAATATTTCTTCTTTTACTGCATCGATACCTGAAAAATTCGGAATGTTAGTTTCATTTTCCATTTTTGACACAGCTTCGTCGATTGGTCTTTGCGGTGGTTCAGGGGGCGGGAATAAAACAAACCATACTATAATAACGAGAAAACTTAGCACGGATGCTAGAATAAGATTTCTGTTTTGATCATCCATGCTTTTGTCACCAAGTATAGTTCTATTAAGGAGCGATAAAAGATGTCAGCGACCAAAGGTCAAGAGCATATTGACCGATTTGGCGTTTTGTATCGCGAACCTCGCTATAACCGGCCCATTTTGGATCAATTTTGATGCTGTGTTTGATTATTGGCAAAATATTGATGAGTTTTGAGTGGGCGAAATAGCTATTCAAAAATCATGTAATATTTGATTTTGGGTATGGCACTCTAGTCAGTGCGGCAAAATCAAAAAGCTTGGAGTCCAGTAGATGCGAGAGACGTGCATGCATCAAAGCCTGAAATATAGTCTGACGCCGGCCCGGACTCTTTGCTTCCCATTCATTTAGCATCTGTTTGACATTCTGGCGCTGAAGTCCATCCTGCGATCCGCAAAGGTCGCAGGGAATGATTGGATACTTCATCCGCTGTGCAAATTTTTCACAATCGATCTCAGTGACATGGGCAAGCGGTCTGTAGACAAATAAATTGCCTTCGTCATTTATGAGCTTTGGTGCCATTGTGGCCAAGTGACCGCCATGAAAAAGATTCATGAAAAAGGTTTCAAGAATGTCATCGCGATGATGTCCCAATACGACTGCGCTGCAGCCCTCTTCGCGCGCAATGCGATAGAGGTTGCCTCGTCTCAGGCGCGAGCATATTGCACAATAAGTGCGACCCTGTGGAACTTTATCGACAACGATCGAGTAAGTATCTCTATATTCGATCCTGTGAGGTACTTTCATGCGTTCTAAAAATTCTGGCAAAACGGTCGCTGGAAAGCCTGGCTGACCCTGATCTAGATTACAGGCCAGAATATCGATGGGCAGTAGGCCGCGCCATTGCAGTTCTTGTAGGACTGCTAGCAAGGTATAGCTGTCTTTACCGCCAGATAGGCAGACCAGCCAGCGGGCTCCAGGTTCGATCATCCTGTATTGCTTGATCGCGTCACTGACATTGCGAACAAGACGCTTTCGCAGTTTCTTGAACTCTATGGTTGAAGGGGCCCCTACTAGAAGGGTCGGTATGTCTGTCTTAGTGTCAAGCATCACTATACCCTAAATATTTACAATTTTTTGAGTGCACAAATTCAGCTTAGTCGGGTACATCGTCAACACCCATTCCTCCCCAGGGATGACATCGGGCAATCCTGCGTAGGGTTAGCCAGCACCCTTTAATGCCGCCATGTTTCGCAAGAGCTTTGAGCGAGTAAGCACTACAAGTCGGTTCGAACCGGCAATTTTGCCCGACCCAAGGTGACAATATGAGCCGGTAGCTTTTGACTGGAAGAGAACAGATATATGCCAGTGGGGTCATTTTGATCGCTCGGCATGAATTTTTTCGATACTATTACTAAGGTCGCTTAAAAGTGCATCAAAGCTTACTTGTTTTGTTTTTTGAGCGAGTCCTATCAGGACATAGTCCCATCCAGGTCTTCCATGCTGAGACAGGCAAAGGCGCGCCGCTTCTCGAAGTCTACGCTTGGCGCGGTTGCGTGCAACTGCGTTTCCGACTTTTTTCGAACAAGTAAAGCCCACACGGATTTCATAGTCTAATGCTGTGAGGCGCTGTCTGGCTTGAACGACGAGTGCATTTGACCGAACGTATTTACCTTTAGCAGTCGCTAAAAAATCACTACGTACCTTTAAGCTCCGCAGCGGCAGTGCCTCTCCGGCGGTCATGATAACAGGCACTGATTGAGAGCTAACAGTGTTTTTGCCACTAGGACACGCCACGATATATCATCAGCGGTGCCATGATGTCACACGCTAAGACGCCAATTAGGCGCTTAGCGTTTTACGCCCTCGAGATCTGCGCGCGTTTAGGATTTTGCGACCGGCTTTTGTTGCCATGCGCGAGCGAAAACCATGGCGACGTTTGCGGACCAGATTAGAGGGTTGATAGGTGCGTTTCATCGCTCCAATTCTCCGATTTAGTTGTCGGCACGTAATAGGTTCGTGCCGTGTAAATTTTACAGATTAAGCGTATAAGCCTAACCGACACATATGTCAAACCTATCCAACAACGTTTCAAGCATATTTGATACTACCCAAGTGGAGCGTTTATAAGTTTTTAATTCTATGCTGGAAAATGATTACACACTCGTTCTATTGATAACTGATTGGTCAACGCTCTGGGAAAAGTCCGCCTAATAAAGTATCTTGCTTTTGAAACCCAATCCAGCAAACTCACCCCCAGTGTCGTGTTGAATTACAAAACTTGGAGGTCAAAATCAAAGACAGAATGACAAAGCGCATTGTGCTAATCATCATTATTTTAATGGCTGCAATCTTGGGGACATATTTTGTCCAAGACTTTATTAGCTTCGATGCGCTAAAGACGCATCGTGTACAATTGTTGGAATTCAAACAGTCTCATGCAAACCTTCTGATGATCGGCTTTGTGATTTCCTACGCAGCAATTGTGGCGTTTTCGCTTCCGGGTTCTACGGTTGCATCAATCACGGGAGGCTTTTTATTTGGACTATTTTTTGGTACTTTCTTAAATGTACTCGCGGCATCGACTGGTGCAACTGCCTTGTTCATAGTAGTGCGCTGGGGGATTGGTAATGTACTACAGCGCCGTATCTCTAGACTTGAGGGGCGAAGCGAAAAAATCTTCCAAAGGCTGCGAAGTAACGAGCTGTCAGTACTTTTATCGCTCCGATTAATTCCGGTTGTTCCGTTTTTCGTACTAAATCTCCTGGCTCCTAGTGTTGGAATGAAATTACGGAATTTTATTATTGCTACTGTGATTGGTATGCTGCCTGCTGCCGTCGTATTCACATGGATAGGTGTTGGATTGGGTGAAGTTTTTGATCGAGGAGCAGATCCAGATTTATCGCTTATCTGGGAGCCTAATATCTTAATGCCTTTGGTTGGGTTAGGAGTTCTATCACTATTACCTTTATTTTTTAAAAAGTGAGGTGGAGCCTAGACGATATAAGTATTTGTCCAAAATATTCTAGGTTAATATTTCGATAAATGGACTGGAACTTGAAAGGGTCATCATTCACGAGTTAATGTCGTTTACATGCTTAAGGACCCAAACTTATTTGATCCGAACAATAGGGAAATCGCATTTATATTAAATGTACTGGAGGTAAATTTGCATAATCCGCAAAGGTTGAAAGATGAACCATTGATATATTTAGCCTTGCAATTCACTCAGCGCTAGATTAGACGACCGCCTACTATGCACCGGTAGCTCAGCTGGATAGAGTACTTGACTACGAATCAAGGGGTCGGGGGTTCGAATCCTCCCCGGTGCGCCACTATAAGCTTAACTTTATGAAGTTATACTTATCTAAGCATCTGACAACACTCAGTTAATCCTCATGCCATGCTTTATGGCACAACTGGAGTACTGACCAAGATGCAGACCAAAAGTATCCCATATACGTTTAACAGGGGCGGCTATTACTACTTCTCACGTAGAGTGCCATCTGACCTACTTCACCATTACAGCTATCCACGAGTAGTGCAGGGGCTGCGTACAAGCTCTGCCTCTCAAGCTAAAACTAGGGCGTTAATTGCAGCAGCTAAACTAGATGAGTACTGGTGCAGAATACGTATGACTGACCCTGACCTAGTGGGTGTACATCTGTTGAAGCAGAGTAGTCACATCACATATGATGAAAGTAGTATTTTGAGCCAGAAGATGACTGTGTCTTTATCTGAAGCCATCAGTATTTACGTTGAACAAAAAGGGCAGGGTAAGAGTAAGACCTTTTATGCTGCAATAGAACGAGCCTTTAGGTATCTTGTATCAGCATGTGGTTCTAAAGACTTACATGAATATACCAGACAAGATGCACTCAAGTATCGTGACTATCTGGTTGCCAAAAGGCTTTCTGGTTCAAGCATAACAAGGGTGTTGAATACTCTTAGACCAGTATTAAACTTTGTCATTTCTGAGTATGCGCTTGATATAAAAAACCCCTTTGTAGGCTTGTACCATGACCGCACTTCAGGTGTTTCCAAGCGTCTTCCTATATCGTTAGATAAAGTAAGGCAGATACAGGCAGAATGTAGGCATTATGATGATGACATGCGTTGGCTCATAGCTCTTTTGTCAGATAGTGGAATGAGGCTATCTGAAAGCGCTGGGCTTCTTAAAGCAGACGTTAGATTAGATGCTGAAGTGCCTCATGTTGTTATACAGCCTCATGCTTGGCGGAGGTTAAAGACTGTAGCAAGTGAAAGAAGAGTTCCCCTTGTGGGTCAATCTTT
>JAQWKM010000179.1 GCA_029247845.1 Paracoccaceae bacterium
TATTTTCTGCCTCCGTTTGGGTCGCAAAAGTCATCAATAATGACAAAAACACAAAACGCACTTTACCCTCCTAATCTGGACGAACGACAGACAAGTATAATCCAAAAATATTTGATTTACCCTTGGTCACCTTACAAACAAACCAACTTTTATATCTAATATATGCTTTGATTTTTATGAATTTCTAGTCTCAAAGAATTTTATTTGAAAAAACTCCGCCTGATTAGGGCCAAGTTAAATATTTCCTTTAGGGATATTGGTACCCTTAGGAAAGACGCTAACCCCTTCAAAAAAATCATCCAACGCAAACTTTATTGTTTTAAGGAAGAATAATCACGGCAATTTAACAGTACTTAAATATTCACCACAAAATCTTTGAGAGCTGATTAATTTCAAAACGGTATGCTATAAAAATTTCAAACACTCTCTGGACAATTTACCTTCCAAAATGACTTATACCTATTTTTTTACAACATGATGAGCCTTGATCCGCAAGACAAAAATGCGCAAACTACAATTCATCAGATTGTCTTGCACCGCGCACAACCGATCTGCAACTGAATAACTTAAGCTTGGTTTGATACCTAGCGCCTTTGACATTTCTATCAGCTCAGAACTTCACGTCTTTTAAAGCGAAGAAAGTTAAAATTTATTTTTAAATGCTGAATATATATTTTCAGCAATTATTTTGTGGTTTCTTTTTTGATCTTCACCCATGGAATGTATCACATTCAGAATAACTATATCTAAATAACCTTAACTTTATTTTTCGTAACCTGTAAAATAAAAAAGTAACGGAATTAAAAAGCTGTTCTAACCAACGCCCATATTATATTAAATTGTGAAATTGATAGAGCCCATCCAAGTATTAAATAAATGGATAATCTTGAAATAAAAAGCTTTTAGAATTTTACGCAATTGTTGAATAATCTAACACAATTATAATTACGATTAATTACAAGAGTGGACCCGGGGGTAACCCAGAGACAAACGCATTTTTTTGCTGCGCTTCACAACCCAAATAAAAGCCAGCTCCGTTTTTCTCCTTTTTCTTTAGGTACTTAGATCCATTAAGCTAGAGAAAGGCCAACTGTTTTATTTAGCTATTGCAATTACTTAGCTTGCATAGTAGGAATATTTTGCTCCTAGAGCTATGGACATAAACGCGCTCACAATACACGGATCGGACCCGGGGGCGGTACCCGGCGACTCCACCAAATATCGGTCATTTGCCGAGCATGGGGTCGAAATAGGATCGACGGACGTCTAAAAGGGTTAGCTTTGTTTCGGCGAGATACCACCGTATCGGTTCAAAATGTACAATTGCAAATGACAATCGTGCTCCAATGGCGATGGCCGCGTAAGCGACTGGAACTATTGAAAACTTAAGCCCTGTTGCTTAGCAGCGGCAGGCGGGGTTCGTAGGCACCTGGCAACAGAAGCCTACACTTACCCAACTTTAAAGAAGATTCTTTGAATTCAATCTTTTTCTTTGAGAGCCAATCGTTAATATAGAAAATATTCGTTTATTTTCGTTAATAAAAAATGTAGCTTGCTGGAACACACCCTAAAAGGTAATTTTATGACCGAAATACTGGATTATGGCAGCATTATGAACCATGCTATGCAGGTTTTTGTTAAGGAAGTGTTGCAAAAAGTTGCAAAGAACGGGCTTCCAGGGGACCACCATTTTTTCATTACGCTTGATACAAAACATCCAAATATAGAAATTGCCGCGTGGCTCACTGAACGATATCCAAACGAAATAACCATTGTTATGCAGCATTGGTATGACAACTTAGAGGTGGGCGAAAAAGGTTTCTCAGTAACGCTTAATTTTGGAGAAGCGCCCGAACCACTCTACATACCTTATGACTGCATTATCACATTTGTTGATCCTTCTGTGGAATTCGGCGTCAAATTTGAACCCTCGTCAGCAATTGATCCGAGCGATGAACTGACGGAAGCTCTCCACAGCAGCAACACCTATCCGATTGAACATAAAACAGGGACAAATATCTCAACAGAAGTCAAAGAACCTGAAAATGAAAAAGTTGAAGCCGAAGTAGTTCAGCTTGATACGTTCAGAAAATCTTGAGGTTATAAAACTATATCAAATATTAAATTTAAATAACTAATAAAAAAATTTTCTTTATATTTATGCGTTAGGAAAGTTATTTTTAAAACGCTTTGTATCATCGCAATCTGTTTTTTATCATATATTTTAACATTTAAAGCGTCTATACATCTGTTGAATAATTCCGTTAAAGTGCCATCGCTGGGTCAAGATGTTATTATCTAGTATGCCGGCAAATGGAAAACTGTTGATTATGGAGTTTGATATGACTGCCACCCGCATTGAAACCGACAGCTTTGGCTCCTTAGATGTACCATCTGACAAATACTGGGGAGCACAAACACAACGCTCAATCATTAACTTTCCTATCGGGTGGGAAAAACAACCTATTGCGGTTGTAAGAGCACTTGGCGTGATCAAAAAAGCATGCGCACAGGCCAATAAAGCTTTGGGCAAGATTGACGACACCCAAGCAGATGCAATCATTCAGGCAGCCTCAGAAGTAATAGAAGGGCATTATGATGATAATTTTCCACTTGTTGTCTGGCAAACCGGATCTGGCACACAATCGAACATGAATGCTAACGAAGTTATTGCAAATCGTGCCATTGAAATTCTTGGTGGGGTAATTGGATCCAAAGATCCAGTTCATCCCAACGATCACTGCAATATGGGTCAGTCCTCAAATGATACGTTTCCAACTGCGATGCATATAGCAACAGCTATGAGCGCACGAGATGTACTTTTGCCAGGGCTTAAAAAACTTGAAAAGGCTCTGTTGAATAAAGTCATAACCTTTGATGGCATAATAAAAATAGGCCGTACACACACGCAGGATGCGACTCCCCTGACACTATCACAAGAGTTTTCAGGTTATGCGCATCAAGTAACGATGGGTATCAGACGGGTAAAGAGATCGCTTGAGGACATATATGAACTCGCTCAAGGGGGAACCGCCGTTGGGACAGGTTTAAATACCACACTAGGCTGGGACACTAGTGTTGCGGCTAACATGGCAGAGATCACTGGCCTTCCGTTTGTGACTGCCCCAAATAAATTTGAGGCGCTCGCGGCTCATGACGCAATGGTGGAAATGTCTGGTAGTCTGAAAACAATTGCCGCCAGCCTATTCAAAATCGCCAACGACATCCGATTTTTAGGATCAGGGCCAAGATGCGGGATTGGAGAATTGATCCTGCCGGAAAACGAACCAGGAAGCTCGATTATGCCGGGCAAAGTCAACCCGACGCAATGCGAAGCTCTCACGCAAGTCTGCGTACACGTCATCGGCAACGACTCAGCTGTGGGATTTGCCGGTAGCCAAGGGCATTTTGAACTTAATGTCTTCAAACCGATGATGGCATATAACGTCTTGCAATCTATGCAGTTAATCGGAGATTCTTGCTCAGCCTTTGTCGATAATCTAGTCGACGGATTACAAGCCGATGAAGTTCGAATCGACAATTTAATGCGTGAGAGCCTCATGCTTGTAACAGCACTCACTCCTCAAATCGGTTACGATAACGCTACAAAAGTCGCCAAGTCGGCCCATAAAAACGGAACCACATTAAAAGAAGAAGCTATCGCTCTTGGTCTTGTGAACAAAGAAACATTTGATAAAGTGGTGCGCCCTGAAAATATGGTGGGGCCAAGTTAATGAGCCAGATATTTTACCCTAACCTTTTTAAAAAACAAAAAATACGTAGTGAAAAAGACAACTGCGCTACTGAAAGTTCTGTTAGATTTGGACGCAATAAAGGACGATGGGACACGGAGAAAAGAGAATTTACCTCGGACAAGATTCGTCTTGATGATCTTAAGCGTGGAGCATGAGTTTAAAGCCCAAAAAACGATCGCTTACCCTACACGGTCACCAAACGAGTGTATCCTTAGAAGATCGTTTTTGGCGATCTTTTTGTGATATTGCACAAAGAAAATCTCTCTCTCTCAACGCTCTAGCAGCGAAAATTGATGCTGATCGGAATCTTGATGCTGGACTTGCATCTGCCATGCGGGATTACGTGTTATGTTACTACCTTGGAAAAGTTGATGATCTTAAACACTAGAAAAATACCAACTTACTTACGGTTTTTACGTCAAAGATAAATTCCATTTTTGACTACCGCAGTGGAAACGGATTAAAATAGGGAATACAACACATCCGTCTTTTTAATAATCGAGGACCCTCATTAAATACTCGAATACTTTTGAGTATTTAATACAGCTACATTGGATTATTTTTTAGCCCAAGAACGCTAAAAGTGGAAATGTATCCAAAAGCCAGAAAGACATATCGGCAAAGCCCCCGCTCAGCATCAGCAACCCAATTGTCCACAACAACAGACCCATAGTTCGTTCTATCTGTTGCATGTGACGTTTGAACCAATCCAACAGACCGGTAAGCCGATTGAGAAAGGTCGCGACGAGCAGAAAAGGGAAGCCAAGGCCGATGGCATAAAAACCAAGTAAAAAGGTTCCCTTAACAATTGAAGCTTCCGAGGCGGCTAGGGTCAGGATGGACGCAAGCTGAGGGCCAATACAAGGCGTCCAGCCAAATGCAAAGGCAAGGCCCAATACATAAGCACCAAACGCACTCCCACCTTGAGTAGACGTACGAAAGCGCGCTTCACGATCGAGAAAGCCGATCCTGAATATACCAATAAAATGTGCTCCGAATGTCATAACAAGCAAGGCTGCAAAAAAACTAAGGCCCTCTTGATAGGAAAGAAAAACAGCCCCAAGGGTTGAGGCGGTAAAGCCTAAAAGCAAAAAAACCGTTGAGAGCCCGAAAACAAAAAATAAAGCCGGCAGAAAAACAGAGTTTGAACTCTTTTTATTAGACATATCAGTGACCGATATGCCACTAATATAGGCCAGATAAGGTGGTACAATTGGCAATACGCAAGGACTTAAAAACGAAAGAATTCCGGCAAACAAAGCGACAATTGCCGAAGGCAAAAAGGCTGCGTCTATAATGTCGATTCCAAACATATAATCTTTCTAAGGGATTTCCCACTCTACGTCACTGTGCGACGTTGTCACAATTTAGTGTGGACAAACTTTGCTGGCCTGCTTATCGGAAGATAATGATAAAAATCCTTGATGCCCGCGGACTATTGTGCCCCCTGCCCGTTTTAAAGGTCAGCAAGCACCTAAAAAACATATCGACTGGAGATGTACTTCAAGTTCGCGCTGATGACCCAGCGGCCTTGATCGACATCCCCTACTACTGCATCGAAACTGGTAACTTACTATTAGAAGCAATTGAGGATCTTGATGGTTCTACTCTTTACCTCATAAAAAAAGTCTAGGAGCATTTAAACCCTAGGCTTTTATCAGCTTCTTGTTTTGACTATCAGCCCCGTGACCACCATCCGCGCCGCCGCGGTTTGTCTGCCTCAGTTGCCTCGTGCGATTGGTCAGGCATTTCCATTGGTGTTGGAGTTTTAACTTCTTTAACAGTTGCTTTTGTTTCTTTGACAAGATCGATTGATACTTCTGATTCTGGTGCAGCAGGAGCAGCTTCAGTCTCTTTTTTAACTGCTTTAGGTTTTCTGGCTCTCCGCTTGACTGGCTTAGGTTTGGGCTCTGGCTTTGTGGCCACTGCGACTGGCGGCGCTTCGTCGGAAACTGTTTCAGGCGTCACCTCTGCCTCAACCCTGCGCTTACGCGGAGCGCTTTTGCGTTTCGGTTTCTCGGCCACGGTATCGTTTATTTCCACATCCAAGGCCTCTGGGGTGGAAGGCTCTTGACTTATGACACTTCCTTGATCTGCGTCAGGCTCTTTTGTTGACGCTCGTTGACTCGTCGTTTCGCTACTCTCTAAACTAAGTTCTGTCACCTCTTTTTGAAACGGGCGTTTGCGCCTACGTTGCGCGGGTTTCTTAGGGGCGCCTTCGGCACCGTCCTCGCTATGTCCGGAAATTTCTTGAGTTTGGGACGATTGGTCCCTAGTGGATTTAGGTGCTACATCTACCGTCGATTCATCAGGATCTGTTTTAGAAGGTTCATTACTTGCGTCTTCATTTGAAGTAGTTTCTTCAGATTCTTCATCGTTAGCAGATGTCTCATTTGACTTCCTGCGCCGGCGTCTACGGCGCCGTTTTTTTGGCTTACTCTCTTCTCCATCAGCCTCGTCAGGCTGAACGTCATTTGTGGCGTTCATCTCTTGGTCGTCTTCCTCAACCTCGGGTTCATGCGCCATCATTGTGGGGTCTCCAGACACCACGGTCTCAATGAGTTCAGGAATAGCTCGGGTTGCTTGCTTAAGTTTTTCCATTTCATATTCAGGGCTAATGAGCGTCATCACCCCTTC
>JAQWKM010000183.1 GCA_029247845.1 Paracoccaceae bacterium
CGTAGTCTTTACGAAAATGCAGTTAAAGATATGCGCTGGGCCTTTTTTAGGCCTGTACCTTCGCAAAGGATTTTTAAAAAAGGTGGCTTTGGAAAGCCATTGAAGCAACCGGTTAGTCAAAGTACTAAGGTTTCTGCTCTAGTGTCGGGCGATAAATTTATTGCTGACAACATACGTGAAGCAGTAATCGCTGCGGCTTTGGTCAACTGTCCCTCTGCCATCGAAAGCCTCGTTGATGAATTGCAGATGTTGGAACTCCGCAACGCTGAGTTAAATCAGATTATTAGAATTTTATGCGATTCTGAAATCAAGACCCGTGCTGAGGCGGAAATTAAAATAACAGAAATTCTTGGCCCGGACGCCCTTGAAAAGCTATTTTTGGAGAGCCATGTCCAAATCATGCCCTGCATCCGCCAACCCGAAAATGTTAAAATGGCAAAGATGACTGTGTTAGAAGAGTTGGCTAAATTGGCCAGTCAAAGAGGATTAGCTGCGGAATTACAGGAAGTCTCTGAGTCTGCAAAAGATGGATTAGACGAAACGGATATATGGCGTTTGGGTCGGGCTGCTGATGCTAAGAATAAGGCATCATTGCCTGACACCAATGATAAAGCGGAATACGATTTGGCGGATAATGGAGCCCGAGTTAATAGGGATGAGCGTAGTGCTTTGGACAATTTAATTGGAAAAATAGGCCTTTCTAGAAATGAAAAGTGAGTGTTGCTCAGGAAAAGGTAAAGAATTAAGTCTATAGAGGTGTGCGAATCACTTTTTATGTTTATTGATTCGTACTCACGAATCACTCTCCCACTACAGGAGCGCTGAATGGCTGCAAAAGACACGGACGACCGTAAACCTGATGAACAGGACTCGGAAATATCGCTTGATATGAGCCAAACGGCCGTCAAGAAGATGATAGCTGAAGCGCGTGAGCGAGGTTATATTACATATGACCAGCTAAATCAGGTGCTGCCACCTGATCAAGTATCATCCGAACAAATCGAAGATGTGATGTCGATGCTCTCTGAAATGGGTATTAACATTATTGAAGACGAAGAACTCGAGGAAGAAGAAAAAGGCGCAACTGATCTAGTCGCAGCCACAGGCACGAAAGATGTTGCGGTCTCAACAGGTGAGAATGAAAAGCTAGACCGTACTGATGATCCTGTACGCATGTATCTGCGCGAGATGGGGTCGGTTGAACTATTGTCGCGAGAGGGTGAGATTGCGATTGCCAAGCGGATTGAGGCCGGCCGTAATACGATGATCCTTGGTCTTTGTGAAAGTCCTTTGACATTCCAAGCGATCACCATCTGGCGCGACGAACTTTTGACAGAAGATATTTTGCTGCGCGACGTTATCGACCTGGAAGCAACTTTTGGTAACCAACTGGGAGAAGATGGCGAGCAAGAGCCAGTTATTAGCCCTACCGTCATGCCTGTGGGCCAATCAAAGCCTGAAAACTCTCCTGAACTCGATGCAGACGGCAACCCTATTGTGGATGAAGATGACGACGATGAGGACGAACAGTCTAATATGTCGCTTGCCGCTATGGAAGCCGCGCTCAAGCCTCAGGTGTTGGAAACTCTTGACCGGATTGCGCAGGACTATGTGAATTTGTCTGAAATGCAGGATTTACGCATATCTGCGACATTGAACGAGGATAGTAGCTTTACGTCCGAAGACGAAAAATCCTATCAAGCGCTCAGAGCTGAAATTGTTGAACTGGTTAATGAACTGCACCTGCACAACAATCGGATCGAAGCGTTGATAGATCAGCTTTATGGTATCAATCGTCGGATCATGCAAATTGATAGTGCGATGGTCAAACTCGCAGATCAGGCGAGGATTAATCGTAGAGAATTTATTGACGAGTACCGTGGTAACGAACTCGACCCTAACTGGATGGACCGGATGTCTGCAAAAGCTGGGCGTGGTTGGCAAATGTTTATTGAACGCTCGTCCGAAAAAGCGCTGGAATTACGCTCAGATATGGCACAGGTAGGTCAGTATGTTGGTCTTGATATCAGTGAATTTCGTCGGATAGTCTCGCAAGTCCAAAAAGGCGAAAAAGAGGCAAGGCAAGCCAAGAAGGAAATGGTCGAGGCCAATCTTCGTCTCGTTATTTCAATTGCAAAAAAATATACAAACCGCGGTTTGCAGTTCCTAGATCTTATCCAGGAAGGCAACATCGGTCTTATGAAGGCTGTTGATAAATTTGAATATCGTCGCGGTTATAAATTTTCAACCTATGCGACTTGGTGGATCAGGCAGGCGATAACACGTTCCATCGCCGATCAGGCACGCACGATCCGTATTCCGGTCCATATGATTGAAACTATCAATAAGTTGGTGCGCACAGGGCGCCAGATGCTACATGAAATTGGTCGAGAACCAACACCCGAGGAATTGGCGCGTAAACTTCAAATGCCACTGGAAAAAGTCCGCAAAGTGATGAAAATCGCTAAAGAGCCGATCTCGCTTGAAACGCCAATTGGCTATGAGGAAGATTCGCAACTTGGGGATTTCATTCCAGATGGCAATGCCGTCCTACCACTTGATAGCGCTATTCAGGAAAATCTTAAAGAGACTACGACCAGAGTTTTGTCCTCTCTAACGCCGCGCGAAGAACGTGTCCTGCGGATGCGCTTTGGCATTGGTATGAACACGGACCATACGCTGGAAGAGGTGGGCCAACAGTTCAGCGTGACGCGCGAACGGATTCGCCAGATCGAGGCCAAGGCCCTGAGGAAACTAAAACACCCGTCTCGCTCACGCAAACTGCGTAGTTTTTTGGACCAGTAATCAAAGGAGTAGCCACATACCAAATTTATTATGCGGCACTTGCCGCTTAATAAGCAGGTATTGATGTCAAGTTACTGAGTGCTAGTATATTTCCCAGATATATTGAAATCGCAGGATGTGCAAAAAGTCATACCAAATGACGCTAGCCTGTGGATTTATTTTTTATGATTCGGACAACAATGTAATCATGATGGATCAACATAAGTGATACAAAGTAACTTTATGATCCAAACCCACGGGCTGGGTCTTGATGATTTTACATCTGAGGTGGCCGAATTTTGTGCACGGAACCCAGAGCATAGGCCATGGGATGCTAACGTTATTTATACTGCACATGACTGCCAGATCTAATGATCTAAGAAAATGCCTACTCCGAAGTGCGAACTGATTTGCGCTAATTCTTTCACCGACTGAAATCGCCCAAGAACAATTAGGCGATGTCCCGTGTTACTTACAACTACGGCGGCGTCGATGAGATACTACCCATTTGAAAGCAGCGCTGTTGACGCGGCATTTGCCTATTCTAGTGATCGATCGGCAAATGACCTTGGGGACATGGCAGGAGGTTTAATTGCACGAACACCGTG
The DNA here is from genome assembly GCA_029247845.1 of Paracoccaceae bacterium. GTDB lineage: Bacteria > Pseudomonadota > Alphaproteobacteria > Rhodobacterales > Rhodobacteraceae > LFER01. The sequence continues at coordinate 3,393 of JAQWKM010000183.1, forward strand.
CAGCGCCGTGCACACGCCGAGGGGTTACCCGTCTGTTCAAATAGGTAAAACCTTTATTTCTTATTAAATACCCACCTCAGGCACGTCATCCAAAGGCAATTGGTCCGATAAGCTGTGTTCCTCCGTCACAGGGAATAGTGGTGCCGGTAATATAGTTTGCCTGTTTAGACGCCAGAAAAGCGGTCAGGTGGGCTACGTCTTCTTTTGTGCCAAGCCGTTGCATAGGGGTAACTTTGGCAATTTTTTCTTTTGCTATAGCACTCGGGGCAAGTCTTTCCAGACCTTCGGTATCCTTGATCGGTCCGGGTGAGATGCCCAGAACCCGAATGCCAAACCGGCCCCACTCCATGGCCAGAGATTTGATCATCATATCGATGCCTGCTTTTGCAGTACTGACGTGGGATTGTGCTAGGTAGGGCACAACGGCCTGTGGTGCGGATATCGCGATCAGACAGGCCTGATTTTTGCGCAGATGTTCAAACGAGGCCTTCATTGTGTGAAATGTGCCCAAAGTATCTATTTCAAGAACACTTCGAAATCCATTTGACGAAATTGCTTGAGCTGGTGCAACGAAATTCCCGGCAGCCCCCGCAATCACTGTGTCGATTGGTCCAAAGGCGTTGGCAGTGTCTTCAAAGGCCTTGGCCACATCGTCATATTTACGCACGTCGGCCGAAAATATGAGACATTTTGCTCCTCTATCTTCGATTTCTTTTTTTGCTGCTGCGAGTTTATCCGCGTTGCGGGCTAGGATAGAAATGTTCGTGCCCAAATCTGCAAAATGTTTAGCGATCCCAAGATTAATGCCGCTTGAAGCGCCTGTTAAAAATACCGTTTGTTTGTCTGTAGTTACCATCTTTGTCGATCCTCTTTCGCAGGTCTATAATTAAAAAGGCTTTTGCTGTGATTTTCAAATTTTTAGTATAACGCATGGGGCAGATGTTGGACAGTTTTTCAACGCTGACTTTGTGGTAGGCAGCTGGTGAGAGATATGAGCGAGTCTCCCTTGAGGGTTGGCCCATTCTAGACATTAAAAAAATCTAAATACCCTTAGAAAAATTTATCTAAAATGCGGGTTGTTTAAATTTCTCTAAAAGCTATGTAGTTTTTTATAAAAAACTTTAGGCAATCAAGCAAAAACAGGGAACCAAAATGGCCTTTAATAAAAATTTCAAAATGGGTCTCGATGAAATTGACGTTATTGAAGATTCTTTGCGGCATTGTCTCAACTCGCTTTCGAAAGAAAACATCTATAGTAATCCTGATGACGTTTGTGTCCCTGGTGAAATGGAAAAAATTCGCAGCGTTTTAGGTCAACTTCACAACCAAAAAATGTAGTATTGCCCTAAAGAAAGTGTTTACGTAAGCGGCTGAGCTAAAACGTTAATCCACTACTTAATGATAGATATTCTACAGCGCGCCCATTGTACGGCGCGCTTTTATTGTTTTGAAAACGCTATTTTTATGTTAGCTCCAAACGAGTTGTCAGAGAGAAGGTATTTAATGACGCACACTGCTTTGCAGTCTGGGGCTTATCTGCACCATGTGGCATTTGAGAGTAAAAATCCTTTACGTTTGGCCGAGTTTTACGCCGCTGCCATGCAAATGGATGTGATATCTGAAACCAAGGACGAGGTTCGCTGTGAAGGACCATCTCGGCGGATGATTATTCTGAGCGGTGAAAACAAAAAGCTTGCTTATGCGGGCTTTGCCTGTCGGTCTATCGATGCATTTCAAGGGCTCCGCCAGCGCGTCCAGACCGAGGGCATCGAACTGGCTGCAAGTCCATCGCCATATTTTGAAACTGGCGCATTTTCGTTGCGTGATCCGGATGGC
>JAQWKM010000184.1 GCA_029247845.1 Paracoccaceae bacterium
CTGTGAATTTATCAATGAATTGTTTCCATCTGAGCAGCTATGGCCTAAAGATCTGTATACGAGAGCACAAGCAAGAATATTTGCATCAGAAATGCATGCAACCGGTGGAGCATTTCCTGGTGCGCCAAGACATATTATTTATTCTCTAGACACGAATGTTAGGAGGCGTGCGAAAAGAACAAGACCAAATGGTGATCTATCAGAAAGTATAGATTATCTGATAGATCGTTGGCAAAATCTAATTGATCTATTTGGTGCGAAAGGCGGTTTTTTATTCGGCAAGTTTACCATTGCTGATGCTATGTCGGCTCACATGGTAAATAGATTTATCACCTATGACATAAAGTTACCAAATGATATAATTAATTATTGTAATAATATGCGCAATTTTCCCCCAATGGCCCAGTGGGTGCGAGAGGCAGAAGCAGAAGATTGGATTTTTGCTCGAGCTGAAATAGACATATAAAAATTATTAAAAATCTGCTATTGTGAATTTTATTATTTCTGAGAGCGATTTAAAAAGAGCTTAGGCAAAGTGCGCAGTAATTTTTAATATTGACTGCCAGGAAGGATGTTGCAAAACGAGATGGCTTATAATTTTGATACAGGAACATATAGCTGTAAAATATCAACTTCCTCACAAGACGCCCAAATTTGGTTTGATAGAGGCTTAATCTGGTCGTACGGGTTTCATTGGGAAGAGGCTGTGTTTTGTTTCAAAGAATCCATTAATGCAGATCCAAATTGCGCCATGAGCTGGTGGGGCGTTGCTTATGCAGTAGGGCCTGAATATAATAGAATGTGGCATCAGCTAGATGAAATAGAACTACCAAATGTTTTGGTAGAATGTTTTCAAGCTTCGCAAAGAGCTTTGCTGTTATGTGAAAACGTAACTTCCCTTGAAAAAGATCTTATCCATGCGCTCTCAAGACGGCACCCGTATGATGAGGCACCAGACGATTTCAGTATTTGGACTGATAACTACGCAGCAGCGATGAGAGAAATATACAAGAAATATCCAGATAATCCAGATGTCTGTGCTTTATTTGCAGAGGCCATAATGTCTCGAACTCCATGGCAACTTTGGGATTTAGATACAGGATCACCAACGCCTGGTGCCTCAACTTTCGAGGCTCAAGGGGTACTTGAAAAAGCTATCAAGACTGTTGCATTGAACGGTTCTCATCCACATGCAGGAATTTTGCATTATTATATTCACGTTATGGAAATGTCCCCTACTCCAGAAGCAGCTCTTAAGGCTGGAGACCTAATGCGAACTTTAGTTCCTGATTGTGGACACCTGCTCCACATGCCAACGCACATTGATTTTCAATGTGGTAATTACAATGATGTCGTTTCTCGAAATTCTGAGGCAATTGAGGCTGACAAAAAAGTAATAAAGCGAGACGGTATTCTAAATCTGTTCGCAGGCTCTCTTATACACAATATACATTTTAAGTTATATGGCGCGATGTTTCTGGGACAGTACCGCGCAGCAATGGATGCTGTGGAAGAATTTGATGAACTTGTTCCAGATTCGTTGATCCGAATGAAGAGCCCTCCAATGGCAGATTTGTTCGAGGGGTATTATGGACTGAAATATCATGCTTTTATTCGATTTGGAAAATGGCAAGAGATTATTGATTTGTCTGCCCCAAGTGATCCAGATTTGTATCTAGTCACAACAGCCATATATCGTTATGCTAGATCGCTGGCTTTTGCTGCGTTGGGCCACGTTTCAGATGCAGTTATTGAGCAGGGACTGTTTAAATGCGCAGTTGAGAAAGTTCCAAAAACTCGAATGTTGTTTAACAATAAATGTATTGATTTACTTAACATTGCAGATGCGATGTTGATTGGCGAAATTGAATATAGAAGAAATAATTTCGAAGATGCTTTTAAACATCTGAGTAAAGCGATTGAGAATGAGGATTCTCTTCCTTATGACGAACCTTGGGGATGGATGCAGCCTGCTCGGCATGCGTTAGGAGCACTGCTTTTAGAGCAAGGTGAAGTACAGCGCGCAGAGGTTGTTTATAGAGCAGACCTTGGATTTGACAGCTCTGTTGTAAGGGCGAGACGGCACCCAAACAATGTTTGGAGCTTACACGGGCTAGCAGAATGCTTAAAAAAGCAGAATAAGCAATCAGAATTAAGTCTGATTTCGCAGAATTTAGATTTAGCATTGGGTAGAGCTGATGTGGCGATCAAGGCTTCATGTTTTTGTAGATTAGAACATGGTTAAAAACTCGTAGTCATGAATTTTACTTAGGGTTTCTGACTAGGATAGTCTAAGAGGAGTGCTTCATTGCGAAACCTTGGGGCGTAATATATCGTGTAATAGGGCGAAAACCAGTAGTCAGATTTTTTGCGTTGTGAAAAAATGGGGCAGCAATTTTCCAAAGTAAGCCTAACTAAATATTTTAAAAAAGACAGATAACATAAGTTTGAACAATTTATTTAAATTAAGGTCGGGCCGTTTAGGTCGACAAATGGTTCTCAATTTGCATTTTTAAGATTTGAGAAATGGATCGATTTTGATTTTGAATTTAGTAACCTCCTCTGCTTGGTGAAAATACAGACATTGCAAACCTTTCACCTAAAAATGCTTCCTCGAATGTATGGGCGAAGTTGTATTTTATTAGTATCGCAGCTTTCTTGCTTGAATTGGAAACAAACACTAAGTTGTCGAAAGAGTATCCAATAAGTTTTTTATAATCAGTTTGCCTCTAAAATAGGCCAATGCAACCTTTGGAAAGAAAGGAACTTCATGACTGGATACATTTTAGAAAAAGATGTTAGCTGCTTGAGCGAAGAATATAGCCAAAATGGGGTAGTCGTTATTAAAAATGCAGTAAGTCCATATTGGATAGAAATTTTGCGAGACGCCATAGAATTACAGTTAAAGAAGAACAAACGATATTTTGATAATCGAAATATGCGGATGCAAACGGGAAGTTTTAATGATTTTTGCCATAATTCTGAAACTGGCCGAATAGTTGCTGACTTGGTAAATTCGAAGCGCACTCGACTAGTATTTGATCAAATGTTTGTTAAGGAAGTGGGAACTAAAACTCGAACAGGTTGGCACACTGATCAGCCATACTGGCCAATAACAGGCTCCGTCATTACAACTTGGATAGCGCTTGATTATGTTGACGATGAAAACGGTGCTCTTGAATTTATTCCAGGTTCACATCGGTGGGGAAAAAAGTACCATCCCTTTTTAACTGATCAGCTTGGGGCTTTTGTTAAGTATTTAAAGCCAGATGATTTACAATATGATGAAATGCCAGATTTTGAATCAGAGCGTCACAAATATGATATTAAATCTTGGTCGTTGCAACCAGGCGATATGTTAGCTTTTGACGGCTTTATGGTGCACTCAGCCAAGGGAAATCAAACTTCTACGCGCCGACGACGTGGTTATGCAGTGCGTTTTGCAACTGATGGTGCGACCTATGATCCAAATCAGGGAGTAGCAAAATGGCTGGAAGACGAAAATTTAAAATCTGGCGATGCATTTGAAAGTGATAAATTCCCACTAATATTTAGGAGGTAGTAATTAATGCATTATTCTAAGAATGTTATCTGAAACATCAGCCATGTATTGGAGAATAATCTGCACCACTGACGTATATTTTTCGCACGGCTTATCACATTTGTATTCGTATACGTGTTTCTAATGCTGACGAGATAGTGGTGGAAGCGTTCACATTATGTTTCTTGGTATTTTCATACTTAGATACTTACATTAAATTGCACAAGACGCATAGGGGAAGTTAATTTTTGAAGAGGTAATAGCTTGCAGTCTTCGGCTGCCTATACCCGAGACGCATAGGAAATTGAGTTGGCAGGCAGGATCATTGAAATGAGATTATAATTAAAGGCGGGATGTCATTTGGTAACCGGCATGAAAGTATAGCTTGGTATATGTGATTGGTACGCCGTTAAGCCATGTTATACGTTCCAGAGTAACCAGAGCAGTGCCGACTGAGACCTCCAAAAGTTTAGAGATTTTCGCATCCGCGTTGATTGTCGAAAAAGTAATTTCAGCATCCGAAAATGGCACTTCTTTTATTAGCCATTCGTTTGGCCCAATGATCTTGAACTCCTGATCTGCCGCTTGTGGGACTGCTGCGAGATTGATCCAACGGTCTTCGTATTGAAAAGATTTACTACCTGCGTAATGCATACATTGCAGCTGTAATGCTGATATATCTTGCGATAGGCCCATGCGTGCTCTTAGCCAGTCCGGTGCATCCCGCAACTCGCGATTAATCAGGGCATAGCGATAGGTGGCACTAGATTTTTCGATTTCATCGCGGATCAGCGGGATGACAAATTTCGCCTGTCTGGTGGGTGATGATTTGATCCGTGTTCCAGCTTTGCGCTTGCGATCAATGAACCCTTCTTCTGCTAGCTCTCGCATGGCTCGGTTCACGGTTGCCCGCGCGCAGCCAAATTCTTTGGCAAGGTCAATTTCACCAGGCATAATGCTTCCAGGAGCCCAAGTGCTGTCTCTGATACGTTTGAGCACAACTGTTTTGACGTCCTGATAGCTAACTTTTGGAGCGACAGTCACGTTATATTGCCTTAATTTGTTTTTGCTTGATGAGAAAGACTTCAGCGAAGTAAAATATAGCTCTGTTTGATGACAAAGGGTGGCGCAGAAATGGATCTTTAACAATCATGAACCTAGCCTTTCCTTCAGAGTTGAAATGGTATCGAAATAAGATGCTTTAATTGTATCTTCGGCGACGTGCATCCCGTTTCTCACCTGATGGCGTCCGGCCGACCAGACATCCGTAATAACAGTATCTTTTGCTGCAAAAACAAGCCCGTCCATAAGCTGGATATCGTGCAAAGCGCAAAGGCTCGGATGACTGGAATCGATTGCGATGAGATCTGCCAGCTTGCCGGGTGTAATGCTTCCTGCTTCGCGGGCGAGCGCTTGGGCGCCGCTGTTTGCGGCACCCAGATAAAGGGCTTCGCCAACGGACCCGTCTCCTTGGATCATAACATTGCGCTGCTGGTCCCTTAATCGCTGAGAATATTCCAGTGTTCTGAGTTCTTCGGTCAGAGAGATATTTATGTTTGAATCTGACCCTATCCCAAATTTGCCATTGGCTTTTAGAAATATGGGACCATCAAATATTCCGTCACCTAGGTTGGATTCGGTGATCGGGCATAGGCCAACCACAGCGCCGGTCTTTGCCAGCCCGATTGTTTCGGCTTGGGTCATATGGGTTGCATGGATCAAGCACCACTTAGTATCGACTGCGTGATGTTCCAAAAGCCATTCGACAGGTCGTGCTCCGAATGCTTCGACAACTTCTGATACCTCTTTTGTTTGTTCTGCAATGTGCATATGGACTTGCATGTCCGTATAACAGTTTAAGAATTCTTGGATGTCGCTTGGGGATGTTGCGCGAAGTGAATGTGGAGCAATGCCCACGCGGGCATCTGCTGGTAATAAACCGATTGTTTTTTGTGATATCGAAACAATCTTACAAATATCATCAACTGAATTACCGAATCGCAACTGGCCACCTTCAAGAGTTTGATTTTGTAACCCGCCATAAGTGTATAAAACGGGCAGATGTGTCAGGCCAATGCCTGTCAGATTAGCGGCCTCGATGATCCTCTCGGACAGTTCAGCTGGGTTATCATAGGCGTGGCCGCTCTTTTGATGATGGATGTAATGGAATTCCCCGACAGAGGCGTAGCCTGATTTTTGCATTTCCATAAATGTCAGAGCAGCAATCGTGGAAATGTCTTCTGGCGTCAAATGATCTAGAAACCGATACATTAATTCGCGCCACGTCCAGAAGTTTTCCCGACCTGCGGATCGGTATTCCGTCATTCCGGCCATTGCACGCTGAAAACTATGACTGTGCAGATTGGCAAGAGCAGGAAGCAAAGTGTCTACCTTTATATCTGCGCTGTCTGGCTTGACCCCAATTCTGATTTTTTTGATCTGACCGTCTGAGATCTTCAGGCGTACATTTTCGGCCCATGCATCTGCCAGACGCGCTCTCTGAGAAAAAATATTCATGTTGTAGCCTTATTATGTATAGACATAAAATGTATAAAAACATACAAACTTAATTGCAAGTCAGCTTAAGATATAGGACAAGATTTGGAACGCCGGAAAATTCTGCATAACTGCCTCATTGCCACAATGCAGCACCGGGATGTTCCCTATGGGCTATTGGAAGACGGTGCAGTTGTTTTGGAAAATGAGCATATCACTTGGTGTGGTGTTCTCAAAGATTTGCCGGTCGACTTTCATAATGCTGAAAGATTTGATCTTGAGGGTCGTTTGGTGACCCCCGCGCTTATCGATTGCCACACGCATACGGTTTATGGCGGCAATCGTGCGCTTGAATTTGAAATGCGCCTGAACGGGGCAACATACGAAGACGTAGCACGGTCGGGCGGTGGTATCGTGTCTACTGTTGCGGCCACGCGAGACGCGAGTGAAGCGGAGCTGGTTGCGGATGCTTTACCGCGGGTAGATGCTTTTATTGCTGAGGGCATCTCTACAATAGAGATAAAATCTGGCTATGGGCTTGATCGGGAAACGGAGCTGAGAATGCTACGCGCAGCGCGCAAGATTGCAAAGGTGCGAGATGTTGACGTCATAACGACTTATCTGGGGGCGCACGCAGTCCCTTTGGAGTATTCTGGACGTGAGGACGCGTATATAGATGAAATATGCCTACCGACGTTGCGCATCGCGGTTGAGGAAGGTTTGGTTGATTCTGTTGATGCGTTTTGCGAAGGAATTGCATTCCAACCAGATCAAGTAGCAAAGGTTTTTGACCTTGCGCGCAATTTAGACCTCCCAATTAAAATTCATGCCGAACAACTATCAAATCTTGGTGGAGCCAAGCTTGCCGCTCGATATAATGCGCTTTCAGCAGATCATTTAGAATACCTTGATGAACAGGGGGCTACGGCTATGGCTTCCGCTGGCATGGTTGCTGTTATTTTGCCCGGTGCATTTTATACACTTCGCGAAACTCAAAAACCGCCAATAGATATGTTACGACATCATTCTGTCCCCATGGCAATCGCCACCGATGCCAATCCAGGGTCCTCTCCAATGACCTCTTTGCTTTTGGCGATGAACATGGCGTGCACTCTATTTAAGATGACACCCGAGGAGGCCTTGATCGGAACAACACGCAATGCTGCGCGCTCCCTGGGGTTAGGAGATCGCGGTGTAGTACAGGAGGGCTACCGGGCTGATTTAGCTGTCTGGGATGTTAAACACCCGTCAGAGTTTGCATATCGCATAGGATTTAATCCTCTCAAAACTCGAATTATTGGAGGTAAGTTGTGACATCTATCTGCCTAGATCCCGGTGCGGTGACGCTTGATGACTTGGCGTATGTCTTTTCCAAAAATCTGTCCATCACTCTAGATAGGTCTTGCCGTCCTGCGGTGGAGGCGGCTGCGCTAAGCATTGAAAATGCGGCTAACGGAGATATTCCAGTTTATGGGGTGAACACCGGCTTTGGAAAATTAGCCAGTCTCAAAATTGCCAAAGATGAGATGGCTACATTGCAACGCAACCTGATCCTGTCCCATTGCTGCGGCGTAGGAGCGCCAATTGCGCGCAGCATGTCGCGCCTGATTATGGTGCTAAAGCTTGTGTCACTTGGACGTGGTGCCTCAGGTGTGCGCTGGGACCTTATTGAGCTTGTTGAAAAAATGCTGGAACTTGGCGTCACCCCAGTCATTCCCTCACAAGGCTCTGTTGGTGCATCGGGGGATCTGGCTCCCTTAGCGCATATGACGGCGGTGATCATTGGTGAAGGTGTTGCAGAGTTTGAAGGTAAAGTAATGCCGGGTCGGGAGGCCCTTCTCAACGCTGGGCTTACTCCTATCGCACTAGGGCCTAAAGAGGGTCTTGCCTTTATAAACGGTACTCAATTTTCAACGGCCTTCGCTCTTGCAGGGCTTTTTAGAGCATGGACAGCGGCCAAATCAGCGTTGACCGTATCGGCGATGTCTACAGATGCGATTATGGGGTCGACAGCACCTCTACAGCCAGAAATTCATTCGCTGAGAGGGCACAGAGGCCAGATCGAAGCCGCCGCGGCAATGCGCGCCATACTTGCCGGTTCGGAAATCAGAGAAAGCCACCGGGAGGGTGATACACGCGTGCAGGATCCCTATTGCATCCGGTGTCAGCCGCAAGTCACCGGAGCCGCAATGGATGTTTTGCGTCAGGCTGCCAATACTCTGCGCATTGAAGCAAATGCGGCCACGGATAATCCACTGGTTTTAAGTGACGCTGAAAAGATCGTATCTGGGGGCAATTTTCATGCAGAACCCGTCGGTTTTGCCGCCGATATGATTGCCCTTGCAGTATCAGAAATCGGTGCAATTGCGCAGCGACGCATCGCATTGATGGTCGATCCGACGTTGTCTTTTGATCTACCCCCGTTTCTGACGCCCAATCCCGGTGTGAATTCTGGCTTTATGATTGCCGAAGTGACAACGGCTGCGTTGATGAGTGAAAATAAACACTTGGCAAACCCATGTGTCACTGACAGCACACCAACGTCGGCAAATCAGGAAGATCATGTTTCTATGGCAGCGCATGGCGCATTTCGGCTCCAAAAGATGGTGGAGAACTTGAATACTATTATTGGGGTTGAGCTACTTTGCGCAGCTCAGGGCATTGAATTTCGCGCGCCCTTGAAAACCAGTGCATCTTTGACGGCTTGTATCAGCCGTCTGCGTCAGGATGTTCCCACTCTTGGCTCAGATCGTTATCTTGCGCCTGATATTGAACAGGCTTCGAAATTGATCGCGTCAGGTGCACTTCTTGATAGAGCTGTTAGCTTAATTCCGGAGCTTGATGCATGAATGTCTTTGACGTCTTCAAGGGCACCAGCCCTATAGTTTTGGGTCAACCCCATGGTGGGACCTTCGTTCCAGAAGATATTTTTTTGCGCCTTAATCAAAGGGGGCAGGGGCTTGATGATACCGACTGGCATATTTCCAAACTTTACGACGGTCTTTTGAGCGGGGCCAGTGTCGTAAAGTCCAATGTGCATCGATATGTGATTGATGCAAATAGGGATCCAGCTGGAAAGTCACTATACCCTGGTCAAAATACCACCGAACTTTGTCCGACCACGGATTTTGATGGTTCGGATATTTGGAACGGGGATCAGACCCCTTCGTCTGACGAAATCGAAACAAGGCGCTTGACTTATCACGCGCCCTATCATGCGGCTTTGGTGGAAGAATTGGACAGAGTGCGACAAATCCACGGGATCGCAATCCTTTATGACTGTCATTCGATCAGATCAAATATTGGATTTTTGTTTGAGGGCACTTTACCGATTTTCAATATTGGAACTGACAACGGCATAACCTGCAGCACCAAGGTCGAGGCGATAGTGCATTCTTTGGTTCAAGAAACGGATCCTTCAGATACAGTTTTGAACGGTCGGTTCAAAGGGGGCTGGACAACCCGTCACTACGGGCAGCCAGACATTGGAATCCATGCCATTCAGATGGAGTTAGCGCAGCGATCTTACATGTCTGAATCCTACCCATGGTCCTATCGCATGGATCGCGCCAAGACACTTCAACCCAAACTTAAAAGAATTTTGACGAGGCTCGCCCAACACGCCTCAGCCTAAGAAAAAGGACATAAAGATGCCTGATCGCAAAAATATCCGTAATGTTTATCCACCAACAGGAAGTGAAATTACCGCCAAGAGCTGGTTGACCGAGGCCCCGATGCGCATGCTGATGAATAACCTGCATCCCGATGTCGCGGAAAACCCACATGAGCTTGTTGTCTATGGCGGTATCGGCCGGGCGGCGCGCAGTTGGAAAGACTTTGATGCAATTGTCGCTAGTCTGAAAACTCTCGAAGAGGACCAAACGCTTCTTGTTCAGTCTGGAAAGCCAGTTGGTATTTTTAAAACCCATAAAGATGCCCCAAGGGTCTTAATTGCAAACTCTAATCTTGTACCGCATTGGGCCAATTGGGATCATTTCAACGAACTCGATAAAAAGGGACTGGCGATGTACGGCCAGATGACTGCCGGTTCGTGGATCTATATTGGGACACAAGGGATCGTTCAGGGCACGTATGAGACTTTTGTCGAGGCTGGACGCCAGCACTATGATGGCAATCTGAGTGGAAAATGGATTTTGACCGGTGGGTTGGGCGGCATGGGAGGGGCTCAGCCTTTAGCCGCGGTCATGGCTGGCGCCTGTTGTCTTGCTGTGGAATGTAACCCGGAGAGTATCGATTTTCGCCTCCGTACCAAATATCTTGATGAACGCGCGGATACGTTGGATGACGCGTTGCAAATGATCCAAGACTGGACGTCTAAGGGAGAGGCAAAATCAGTAGGTCTTTTGGGCAATGCCGCTGATATCTTTCCCGAACTTGTCAAAAGAGCTGTTCGGCCAGATATTGTAACAGACCAGACAAGCGCTCATGATCCGCTGAATGGATACCTTCCGCTGGGTTGGTCGCTGGCCGAGTGGCGCGAAAAACGCGAAAGCGCTCCTAAATTGGTTGAAAAAGCCGCACGCGCCTCAATGAAAACCCATGTTGCTGCCATGGTTGATTTTTGGAATATGGGTGTTCCAACGCTGGATTATGGAAATAACATTCGCCAGGTCGCGCTGGAAGAGGGGCTTAAGAATGCGTTTGCTTTCCCTGGGTTTGTTCCGGCCTACATTCGGCCACTTTTTTGCCGTGGCATAGGCCCATTCCGTTGGGCGGCCTTATCTGGTGATCCGGAAGATATTTATAAGACAGATCAAAAGGTCAAAGAACTTTTGCCTGATGATACCCATCTTCACAAATGGCTAGATATGGCGCGGGCACGGATCTCATTTCAAGGCTTGCCAGCAAGGATATGCTGGGTCGGTCTTGGGGTTCGCGATAAGTTGGGATTGGCCTTTAATGAAATGGTGCGGACTGGTGAATTATCGGCTCCGGTTGTCATTGGGCGGGATCATCTGGATAGTGGATCTGTCGCCTCTCCGAACCGTGAAACGGAAGGTATGAAAGATGGCTCTGACGCTGTCTCAGACTGGCCGCTTTTAAACGCCTTGCTCAATACTGCGTCTGGTGCGACTTGGGTGTCGCTTCATCACGGAGGGGGCGTCGGCATGGGCTTCAGTCAGCATTCGGGAATGGTCATTTGTGCCGATGGCACTAAGGATGCTGCCCGTCGCATTGGAAGGGTGTTATGGAATGATCCTGCCACAGGTGTTATGCGTCATGC
>JAQWKM010000007.1 GCA_029247845.1 Paracoccaceae bacterium
CATTTTCGTCGATCAAACCCGGTTTTTCTGCGCCTGTTGCGCCATATCTAACAAGTTTCATTCTGCTGGCTCCTAGTGGTTGTCGCGCGGCATATGTTTGCGCGCAATGTCTCTATATTTATCGGCATCTTTTAAAATCATCCCCTCATCAAAGCGACCAACTTTTTCTCTAAACAGCTCTTGCCACGGCGAATGGCTCTCAGGGTGAGGATAACCATCAGCTTTAAACAAGCGAGTGCGCTCAGCCAATTCTTCCTCTGATAGCAACATATCCGCTGTGCATTTATTTAAATCGATACGGACCATATCACCAGATCTTAACAGGGCGAGACCTCCGCCAGTAGCGGCTTCGGGTGACGCATTCAAAATAGAGGGACTGCCGGATGTGCCTGATTGGCGACCATCACCGATACAGGGTAAAGCTTCGACGCCTTTTTTAAGCAAATACGCCGGTGGGCGCATATTGACCACTTCTGCACCGCCGGGATACCCAATAGGACCAGTCCCACGCATGAACAAAATGCAATTTTCATCTATGTTCTCTGCAGGGTCATCTATCCTGTGATGAAACTCTTCGGGCCCGTCAAATACGATTGCGCGACCTTCAAATGCATCGGGGTCTTTTGGATTGGAAAGATATACTTCACGAAAATTATCACTTATTACCGACGTTTTCATAATGGCACTGTCAAAAAGATTGCCACTTAGATTGATAAATCCAGCACTGGCCTTCAACGGATCATTTACCGGCTTGATCACATTCGTATCTTCAGACCGGCAAGTTTCACAGTTTTCGCCCATGCTTCGTCCGTTCACCGTCAAAGCGCCTGCATGGGGCAACAAACCTTCAGTCATCAATTCACCAACCACTGCCGGAACACCACCTGCATGCTGATAATCCTCACCCAAATATTCACCCGCAGGCTGTAGGTTCACCAAGAGCGGTATGTGGTGGCCAACATTCTGCCAATCATCATTGTTCAAAGGAACACCCAAATGGCGTGCAATGCCGTTTAGGTGTATAGGTGCATTCGTCGAGCCACCGATTGCAGAATTGATCACAATAGCATTTTCAAAAGCTTCACGGGTCATAACATCACTTGGGCGTAAATCTTCCCACACCATATCAACAATTCGCAATCCAGTTTCATAGCTGATCTGACCACGTTCACGATAAGGCGCCGGAATTGCAGCCGAGCCAGGCAGTTGCATACCTAAGGCTTCAGCTAGCGAGTTCATCGTTGTGGCTGTACCCATAGTGTTGCAATAGCCAACAGATGGCGCTGAACTAGCCACAAGCTCCATAAAACCATTATCGTCAATTTCGCCAGATGCCAGCATTTCCCGAGCTTTCCAAACTATTGTACCAGATCCTGTACGCTCACCCTTAAACCAGCCGTTCAGCATTGGACCCACAGAAAGCGCTATCGCTGGTATGTTTACTGTTGCAGCAGCCATCAATAATGCTGGTGTAGTTTTATCACAGCCAATATTCAGCACAACGCCATCCAGAGGATAGCCAAATAATGTTTCAACCAGTGACAAATACGCAAGATTTCGGTCAAGCATTGCGGTGGGTCTCTTACCAGTTTCCTGAATGGGATGTACTGGAATTTCAATTGGAGTACCGCCCGCCGCTATAATGCCGTCGCGAACCCGTTTAGTCAGCTCGATATGGTGACGGTTGCACGGGCTAAGATCACTGCCGGTTTGCGCAATCCCAATGATTGGTTTTCCCGACTGGAGCTCTTTGCGGGTCAGCCCATAATTCAGATACCGCTCAAGATAAAGCGCCGTCATTTCCGGGTTCTCTGGGTTCATAAACCACTTGCGTGATCTTAAATCTTCAATCTTTATCTTTTTCATCGCTTATCCTGACCATCCGCCGTCGATTACGTGTCCCTGCCCTGTGGTAAAGGCACTTTCGTCACTAGCAAGATAGACCACCAGTGCTGCTATTTCTTCTGCTTTTGCAATGCGCCCCATGGGTTGACGTGCAACAAAAGCCTTCATCGCCGCGTCGTAGTCTCCGGTCGCATGCAGACGATCCTGCAGACTGGGGCTCTCAACCGTGCCAGGACAAATCGCATTACAGCGCACACCTTTAGTGATATAATCCACAGCTATGGATTTCGTAAGGCCCAAAACCGCAGCTTTGGTTGTCCCATAGATAAACCGATTGGGCGCACCAATCACTGAAGAACATGCAGAAGACATATTAATGATTGAGCCACTGCCCCGCTTGAGCATTCCAGGCAGCGCGGCCCGAATAGTTCGCAACATAGAGCGTACATTTAGGTCAAAGGCAAAATCCCACTCTTCGTCAGTCGCATCAAGCACACTGCCGTGATGAACAAACCCAGCACAATTAAAGAGCACATCGGGTCGCGCTTTGGCGATGCCGGAGGCAACGCTTTCTTCAGAGCAAACATCTAAAGGGAACACCTCTATATTTGGATGTCTCTCAGCAGAAAGGGTCTCAAGTGTTTCCGCCTTTATATCTGTGGCAAAAACATGCGCTCCCTCTGCGGCCAGCGCCATAGCTGACGCGCGACCTATTCCCTGCCCGGCTGCTGTGACCAGAGCCCGCTTTCCGTCAAGTCTCTGATTTTGCAAATTTATATCCTCCAATAAATATGTATATTTCTTCAGCGCAAGCGTTGCTCGGCGATTGACCAAATGCCTAGCACTTGAGCTAGCAACACTCAACACCTTGATCCTGCACCAAACAAAGTGGTTAGTAAATATAGTTGTCGCCTTGGAAATTTAAGTCCTATAAAAGAGTTAAA
The DNA here is from genome assembly GCA_029247845.1 of Paracoccaceae bacterium. Lineage (GTDB taxonomy): Bacteria > Pseudomonadota > Alphaproteobacteria > Rhodobacterales > Rhodobacteraceae > LFER01. The sequence goes on from JAQWKM010000007.1 coordinate 2,790, forward strand.
ATGTAATGCAGGGACCCAATTTTATGACAAATACTTTGCAAATTGCTTTTATCGGGACTGGATTAATGGGCGGTCCAATGGCGCAAAACCTCTGTAAAGCCAGCCATCATGTTGTTGCATGGAATAGAACTATCTCAAAAACAGATCCGATCCGCACCCTTGGTGGCTTAGTCGCCGACACCTGTGCCAAAGCGGTAGCGGATGCAGATATTGTCATTACGATGCTGTCTGACGGTCCAACAGTTCTTGACATTATTGCTGACCCAGAAGTTTCTGCGGCGTTAAAACCCAGCGCAACATGGATCGATATGTCCAGCACAAAGCCAGAAGAAGCCCGCGACCAATCATCAGCACTGCAAGCGCTGGGTGTTTCGCATTTGGATGCCCCTGTGTCAGGGGGAACCAAGGGAGCAGAAGGCGCAACGCTAGCCATTATGGCAGCGGGTGAAGAAACTGTCTTTGACAGGGCTAAGGAGGCTTTAGAGCCGATGGGGCGACCAGTTTACGTCGGTCCCTCAGGCTGTGGCCAACTCTCTAAATTGGCCAATCAGGGGATCGTTGCAGTGACAATTGGTGCAGTAGCGGAAGCAATGTTATTGCTTGAACGTGGCGGCGCTGATCCTGCGGCGGTGCGTGCTGCGTTGCGGGGCGGATTTGCGGATAGCACGATCCTGCAGCAGCATGGAGAGCGGATGACGACAGGAAATTTCACACCCGGTGGACCTTCAAAATTCCAACTCAAAGATATAAATAACATGATGAACGAGGCCGATCATTTGAACCTAACATTGCCAATCGTTCAACATATTCAAGCCCGATTTGCCAATCTTGTTGAAAATATGGACGGCGGGGACAAGGATCATTCCGCGCTGTATTTAGAACTATTAAGCCATAACGAGGTAAAATCATGACAAAAGTACTTATCATAGGCGGCGGTGGAATGGTCGGTCAGAAATTGGTCCATCAGCTGCTTAAGAGTAATTTAACTACTGGCGCTCCACTCGACATAACCCTTTTTGACATAGCATTCCCTTCAACGTCACCTCCAAGCATCAAACATGTCATCGGAAATTTAGGCGATCCTGCAGAAATTCAAAAAATTGCTACACAGCACCCTGATATTATTTATCATCTGGCCGCCATTGTATCCGGAGAGGCAGAGGCAGATTTTGATAAAGGTTGGCAGGTAAATATGTTTACGATGTGGACTTTGCTAGAGGCGATCCGGGCTCAGAAGCAAGAGAGCGGCAGGACTTACAAACCAAAAATAGTTTTTACATCATCTATAGCCGTTTTTGGCGGCCCGTTTCCAAATAAAATCGATGATGAGTTTCTGTCTGCCCCTCAGACCAGCTATGGTGCACAAAAGGCAACCTGCGAACTCATTCTCTCTGACTATAGCAGAAAGGGCTTTGTGGACGGTATTTCTCTTCGTTTGCCGACTATTTGCGTACGTCCAGGGAAACCCAACCTTGCAGCTTCAGGTTTTTTCTCAGGGATTATCCGAGAGCCTCTGAACGGGCATAAAGCTTACCTTCCAGTAGCTGATACAGTGCGCCATTGGCACGCCTCTCCACGCGCAGGAGCCAATTTTCTGATCCATGCAGCGACACTTGATACGGCTCTACTCGAAAATCGCCGAGCCCTAAACTTGCCTGGTGTCAGTTGTACAGTCGCAGAACAGATCGAAGCGCTGCGCAAAGCTGCAGGTCAATCAGTTGTAGACTTGATTGTTCCCCGTGCTGACGAAGCTGTTGCTAAAATTGTAGACGGATGGCCACAGAATTTTGTGCCCAAGCGTGCTCTCGCACTCGGTTTTAAAGCTGAGGCTAATTTCGACGAAATCATTGCAACATATCTTGAGGATGACTTGCCAACACTACGTTCTCAAAAGAACTGATGAAGAGACAGCAGATCACAACGGTTTACAAAAATTGCGTGATAAAAAGAGGAAAATTCGTGTGATGACTAGCATTTTAGTTTTAAGGTTATAATAGAACAATGAATGCGGTAGCTTTCTTCAACTCCATACTTAATTGGATTTTGGTATATGTATTTTTTGATCACCAGAACCATGAAGCAACAGATTATGCTTCATGGCCCCAACTCGCAAAGAAGAGGTCACGATGGATTTTATTCGCCTAGATGCTTCAGATAATGTTGTAACGGCAACTAGAGGTATACAAGCCGGCACATCTGTAGAAAATATCAAAACTGTGGGACTAATTCCATCGGGACATAAGATATCAACGCGTAATATCACGAAAGGCGGCGAAATTCGCAAATATGCGCAATTGATTGGCTATGCCGCCGAAGATATTAGTGCCGGCTCACATGTACATACGCAGAATGTTGTCTTTAGAAATACGGATATGGAGTATGAATTTTGCAGTGATTTGCGCCATATCTCTCCCGTCGCCAAAGATAAGCGGGATACGTTCATGGGGTATCAGCGGGAAAGTGGCGCTGTTGGTACTCGCAATTATATCGCCATTGTGACCTCAGTGAATTGCTCGGCTACCGCTGCGCGGATGATTGCAAATTCTTTCACATCAGAAGTTTTAGCGGATTATCCAAACGTCGACGGAGTTGTCGCGTTCGTGCATGGTACGGGCTGCGGTATGGCTGGTGACGGCGAAGGGTTTGAAGCCCTGCAGCGGGTTATGTGGGGCTATGCACGACACCCTAATCATGGTGGTGTACTTATGGTCGGCTTAGGCTGCGAGATGAACCAGATCGACTGGCTGCTTGAAGCTTACGGGCTCAAGCAAGGACCACTTTTTCACACAATGAACATTCAAGCAGTTGCAGGACTTCGCCGTACAGTTGAATTGGGCATCCAAAAAGTACACTCTATGTTGCCTTTGGCCAATAAAGTTTCGCGCACACCCTGCCCTGTGTCTAAATTGAAAGTAGCCCTGCAATGTGGAGGCTCAGATGCTTGGTCTGGGATTACCGCCAATCCAGCTTTGGGCTATGCTTGCGATCTTATCGCCTCACAGGGCGGCACAGGCGTTTTGGCGGAAACGCCGGAAATCTATGGTGCTGAACATTTGCTCACTAGGCGCGCTATCGATACCAAAACTGGACAAAAGCTTATTGGGCTGGTCAAATGGTGGGAAGATTATACTGCGCGCAACAAAGGCAGTATGGACAATAACCCCAGCCCAGGAAATAAAAAAGGCGGTCTGACAACCATTTTGGAGAAGTCACTTGGAGCTACCTCAAAAGGTGGGACCAGTCCATTGATGGGCGTTTATAAATATGCCGAACAAGTCACGGCCAGCGGATTTACCTTTATGGATAGTCCTGGATATGACCCAGCCAGCGTCACAGGACAGATTGCCGGAGGTTGTAATTTAGTCTGCTTTACGACCGGCCGTGGATCCGCATTTGGTAGCAAGCCCGCCCCAACGATAAAAGTTGCAACAAACACTGAAATGGCCAAACGAATGTCCGAAGATATGGATGTGGATGCAGGCACAATGCTGAGTGCAGGCGATAGTCTTGAGAAGAAAGGCCGTGAGATTTATGATATATTTCTCCGCGTGGCTAGCGGTGAAGCCAGTAAGTCTGAGGCTCAGGGTTTGGGAGATTACGAGTTTGTGCCTTGGCAAATCGGAGCCGTCATGTGAAACACATTGTCGTCGTTGGTGCCGGACTGATTGGTGCGCGCCATGCCCAATCCGTGCAAAACCACCCACAATGTCATTTAGTAGGTGTGGTTGATCCGAACAGAGATCTACATTTAGATCCCAAGATGACTTACTATACCGATATGAAAGTAATCACAGACCACGTAGATGGGGTAATTATAGCCAGTCCAACTCACTTACATGCAGACCACGGACAGTTTGCAGCTAAAAACGGCTGGGACATTCTAATCGAAAAACCGGTCACCGAAACCCTTGAACAGGCTGAGGCACTTAATGAAGTTATTGCACAAACTGGTGTTGCAAGCTTGGTTGGACATCACCGGCGCTACCATAAAAGTCTGCAGCACCTAAAACACTTGATTGAACACGGTGAGATTGGCGATCCTGTCACAGCAACCGTAATTTGGGCAATGCGAAAACCCGACGCTTACTTTGAACGCAATTGGCGCAGTACTGGTGGCAGCCCAGTTATGATCAATTTAGTACATGACATTGATGTCTTGCGTTTTATATTCGGGGATATTTGTAACGTACGGGCTTTGGGAAGCGCACATATTCGCAATGCGGACCGCGTTGAAAGTGGGGCGGCCCTTTTGGCCTTTGACTCAGGCCTGACTGCTGCAATCAGTTTTGCTGATACAGCCTCCAGCCCTTGGGGATTTGAAGCTGGTACTGGCGAAAACCCAAATATCGCAACAACTGATCAAGATATGATGTGGATTACGGGGACGAAAGGTGGAATTTCGTTTCCCTCTATGACTAAATGGGGCGGTGCGACTGATTGGTCTAAAGCGCCAATACCGCAAGCCCTACCCTGCCAGATCACAGCACCTTTGAATGAACAACTTATTCACTTTGTAGACGTGATGGAACGAAAAGCTAATCCTTTAATTTCAGTGTTCGATGCGACTAAAACACTTGATATAACTTTACAAATTGAGGCTTTGATCGCCCAAGAACAAAAAGAAAATCGAATAGTAAAAGGTGGCTGATATTTAGTTTTTGCCGTACCATTTAAAAATAGAAAGGGATCGTGATGCCTGAAACATTAAACCACGCTCAATTAACATTTTA
>JAQWKM010000034.1 GCA_029247845.1 Paracoccaceae bacterium
CTTTGCATTGACAGTTTTGAGGGTTGGTAAAACTAATACAGAAGATAGCACTCCCGCAGGCTATAAAACACTGGTATTGCTCGGGCCACATGAACCTGACTTTTGGTCCTTCTTTCAACAGGGGCCAGAATACCTCGACGACAAACCCGGTCCATTGTACCGCTGGTCTCAGCGGGTTATAAGTACATTGGCAAATGATTTAGGGAAGATCCGATATTTCCCTTTAGTGAGCCACATTTTGCGCCATCCTCCAGTTGGGCACTGCCCACAAATAGAATATTTTAATCACCATCACGGCTTTTGTTAAATGATCAAAATGGACTTTTTGTCACATTTCGTAGGGCCTTGGCATTTTCGGTACATACCGATTTTCTCTGTCCCGAGGCCACCTTGCCAAATCTGCCACGCCCCGTGCAAAATGGCCTACACCATCCAATGCCTATGGAGACAGATCTTACGATGTAGACAGCCGTAAAACATATAATTTTCCGACACACAGCTAATTGCCTGTACTAGGATCGTGTGGCCCGAAGAGCTTTTCCTATCAGCGAGACCTCACGACACCGTACTTGGCAATCAGCCTTCCACTTGAAAGCCTTTATCAGATGAACAAAAGACTGATCTTGATGCGCCACGCCAAATCAAACTGGAACCAATCCGTATCCGATCACGAGCGCGATTTAAACGCTCGTGGTCGGACTGCGGTGGAGGTCATACGCAAATGGTTGCAAACGTCTGATTACGTACCCGACGAAGCCATGGTATCCACCGCAATTAGAACCCGTGAAACCTATAATCGGTTAAAGCTTGAAACTGAAAGATTTACCTATATCGCACAGCTTTACCAAGCAAGCGTCAAAGTATATTTGGAGTGCTTACAAAAAGCGAAAGGTCAGACAGTGCTTATTTTGGGACACAACCCGGGTATTTCTGATTTTGCCGCTGACATGACAGTCGCAAGACCGGAGCATAACCGTTTTGACAATTTTCCAACATGCGCGACTTGGGTTGCCGACTTTGCAATTGCAGATTGGAAAGATGTTAGAGCGGGAATGGCTGTCTCTGTAGATTTCGCAGTCCCGCGGGAGCTGATAGAGGCCAGCGACAACCACTAGTCTCTTATAATTTACTAGTGACCAAGAATTTGGCTGAGGAACAGTTTTGTACGTTCCGATTGCGGATTGCCAAAGAACTCTTGTGGCTCGTTCTGCTCAACAATCTGGCCTTGATCCATGAATATAACACGGTTTGCAACTTGACGCGCAAAACCCATTTCATGGGTCACAACAAGCATTGTCATTCCCTCTTCGGCCAACTCGATCATCGTATCCAAAACTTCTTTGATCATTTCAGGATCAAGTGCTGAGGTTGGTTCGTCAAACAACATGATCCGTGGACGCATGCACAACGAGCGCGCAATCGCGACGCGCTGTTGCTGACCACCGGATAACTGCCCTGGAAATTTGTCTGCCTGCTCTGGAATTTTAACTTTCTCCAGATAGTGCATTGCTATTTCTTCAGCCTCTTTGCGCGGAGTTTTGCGCACCCAGATCGGAGCGAGCGTACAGTTCTCTAAAATCGTCAAATGCGGAAACAGGTTAAAATGCTGGAACACCATACCAACTTCGGAGCGTATTTTATCCACGTTTTTCAAATCTGAGGATAGAACAGTACCATCCACAACGATTTCGCCACGCTGATGTTCTTCAAGTGCATTTATGCAGCGAATAAGCGTTGATTTTCCTGAACCTGACGGCCCACAAACAACAATCCGTTCGCCCTGATAGACGGTTAAATCTATGTCGCGCAGCACATGGAATGTGCCAAACCATTTGTTCATTTTCGTAATTTGAACCGCAGTTTCATCAGAAACTTGCATCTTGCTGCGGTCTACATTTCGTTCGGTTGCTAGATCAGACATTTTTGATCTCCTTAGCTATGATCGGTCTGAAGCTTACGTTCCAGATACATTGAATAGCGGGACATTGAGAAGCATACGATAAAGAACAAAAATGCGATGAACGCAAATAATTCCCAGTAAATACCATTCCATTCCGCATTGGCGCGAATACCTTGTGAAAGCCCTAAAGGATCCATCAATCCAATGATCGACACAAGTGTCGTATCTTTGAAAAGCCCAATAAATGTGCTTACGATGCCCGGAATTGATATCTTGAGGGCTTGAGGCATTATGATAAGGCGTTGTGCTTGCCAATAATCAAGACCCAGGCTATCTGCGCCTTCGTACTGCCCCCGAGGCAATGCCGCAAGTCCACCCCGGATTACTTATGCCATATACGCAGACGCAAATAGCGTAACCATTATTATAACACGCAGGATAATGTCAAAATCACTTCCTGGCGGCAAGAATATATTCAACAAAGTAGAAGCAACAAACAGCAAGGTGATTAAGGGAACTCCACGGATGAATTCGATAAATCCGACAGATATAGCTTTTACGATTAAAAGGTCAGACTGACGGGCCAAGGCAAGAATAATCCCAATTGGTAATGAGCACACGATCGCCACCACCCCAATGAGAAGAGCAAGCAAAAACCCACCAAAGTCTCGGCTAACGACTGGCTCAAGGGCAATCGGGAGTATTGATTCAAGAGCGGTCGCTAGTAGTGGCCCAAGTAATGACCACCAAATAATCGTACTGAGAACAGCAAGCACGATGGCTGATAATTGCCCAAGCCTTTCGATGAATACCTTAATAATGCCGTAGCCAACCAGAAAACCGACTAAAACAGAGAATGACACCCAGATGCTTCCACCCCACATAAGCCAGGGCAAAAGGAATGGATAGATCAGTGTCAAATAAATAAGTTTTCGCGGTACTTCAGAAAAAAGTATAGGAGCGATTGATATTAGTAAGAGGATAAGTGCCAGTATAGGGCGCCAATAAAGATGGGATGGATAAAAACCAAAAAGAAGCTGGACCCACCTATCGTTGATCACCGCCCAACAAGCATGCCCATGAGTTTCCCCCCAAGTTGCCTTCGCGATTTCACGGCACTCTGTCAATGACTCTGCATTCCATACCGATAGGAACGTCCAAGGTAAAACTCCGGACAAAACATACCAAACAAACGCCAGTGCAGCCAATGTCAATATCGTATTAAACCAGCTTGAAAAAAGGTTGCTCCGCAACCACCCGACAAATCCAACCGATGCCAACGGCGGCGTTTGTTCAGGAACCATTTCTTGGCGAACAAAAGAATTCTCACTCATTTTACCGCTCCACCAATTTGACGCTATTGTTGTACCAATTCATCACTGTTGATATCGACAGAGAGATAGCTAGATAAACCAGCATCAGCATTAAGATACACTCAAGCTCACGCCCTGTCTGATTCAATGTGATTCCACCCAGCGTGCCAGTGATATCCATATACCCCACAGCAATCGCCAAGGAAGAGTTCTTGGTGAGATTTAAAAAGTTAGAAATCAATGGCGGAATTATAACCCGCAAAGCTTGGGGTAAGATGACAAGACTCATGATACGGTTTGGACGCAACCCAAGAGAAGAAGCCGCTTCGCTCTGCCCTTTAGAAATTGCAAGGATGCCACCGCGCACAATCTCTGCAATAAAAGCTGCAGTGTAAAAAGATAACGCAAGCCACAACGCGATCAGTGAATTTCGCAGATATGTTCCACCTTTGAAATTAAAACCTTTTAACTCTGGATATCCGAGATGAAAGCCCAGAATCCAAAGCAAAATAACAGTCGGAATAATTATGACGGCCAACCTCATAAACCAAGTTGTCGGCCGCACTCCAGTGTCATTTTGTACGGCGTCTGCCCATTTCTTGATGCGTCTGGAAACAAACACACCGGCCCCCAACAACATCATGATCACAATTAGGTCAAGACTGACATCAAAACGAAGACTTGCTGCACCAAACAAAGACACATCGCCAATCGGGTTACTAAAGAGGGGCTCGGGGATATAAATGCCTCTATTTGTGAAGGCAACGCTGTCAGATAAGTACATGGAGGCCATTGCATTCTCGCCTCGAAAGGCTTTCGGCGTCGGTAGGCTCTCTATCATGATAGCCATCGCCAGTACGATCCACAAAAGTACTGGAACATTGCGGAAAACTTCGACGTAAACCATCATAATTTTTGCAACAATCCAATTTTTGGAAAGACGCGCTATACCAATCATCACACCCAGAACGGTTGCAGCGATACACCCCAGAAAAGCGATTACGATTGTATTTAGCAAACCGACGAAGGAGGCCCTCAAATGAGAATCTCGTGAATTATAATCAATAAGCCGCTGGTTAATATCATAACTAGCTGCTTCCGTTAGGAAGCGAAACTCTACAGGTTTTCCCAGATCAGTCAAATTGTCGATTGTATTATTGACTAGCCAGAAGACGAAAATGATAAATGTTATAAGCACAAATATCTGAATTGTCATGGAACGATATCGTGTATCGTAAATCAACATGGATAGTTTAAACGACTCCTTGGCGGGGTCGGTCAATGTTGTCATGAAATAGGTTCCCCATTGAAAAGCCGTTTAGCTAACACCGCGGTAGGCTTTTTAAAGTAAGGGCGCGGCTTGAACCGCGCCCTTTTGCTTTGGTGTATCTATTAACGGAAAGGTGGAGAATAAATCAGACCGCCATCTTTCCACTGCGCATTTAGACCACGTGCCAAGCCGATTGGTGTTGCTTCACCAATATTAGCTTCAAATATTTCACCGTAGTTTCCACCGACTGAAAGTGCCTTGTGAGCCCAATCCGCAGGCAATCCAAGCATTTCACCCAGAGTGCCCTCTGTCCCCAAGAGACGATTAATTTCTGGATTATTCGTGCCTGAAGCCATTTCGCCCATGTTTGCAGATGTCACACCCAGCTCTTCCGCTGTGATAAGTGCATTCAAAGTCCAGCGTACGACATCGCCCCATCCATTGTCACCATGACGTACCAATGGACCAAGTGGCTCTTTTGAAATAATCTCAGGAAGAACAACATGCTCTCCAGGGTTTTCAAATGTTGCGCGTGTCGCTGCAAGACCAGATGCATCTGTCGTGTAAACATCACAAGCTCCAGCAAGGTATTGCTGTTGGGCTTCCGCATTTGTTTCGATTGGGACAGGCTCATAGCTCATGTTATTCGAACGGAAAAAATCCGCCAAGTTAAGCTCTGTTGTTGTACCAGTTTGAATGCAGACAGTTGCGCCATCTAATTCCTTAGCTGAAGATACACCCAGCTCCGAAGGGACCATAAAGCCTTGGCCATCGTAATAGTTGATGCCAACAAATTCGAATTTCAGATCCACATCGCGGCTAAAGGTCCATGTTGTATTACGAGCAAGCATGTCGATCTCGCCCGAAGCCAACGCAGTAAAACGCGTTTTACCAGTTGTTGGGACAAATTGAACAGCGCTTGCATCATCCAGTACGGCTGCAGCAACTGCACGACATACAGTTACGTCAAAACCTTCCCACTCTCCGCTTGCATTAGGAGCTGCAAAGCCCACAAGACCGGTAGACACACCACAATTAAGCGTACCGCGTGCTTTTACGTCATCCAATGTGCCAGCTGCTGCTGCACCTGCGGCGAGACCAGCAATAGTCACAGCGCCAAGAACAAATGAAGTTTTCATTTTTACCTCTTCCTGATTTTGCCTCGATTAAGAGGCTTCGGTTTGAACCATAGGGTTCTTTTTTGATATAAATGTTGGATAAGCTTCCAAACAATGGTCAACTTTGGACGCATTTCATGGGTGAGGTCAAGACATCTAACGCATTATAAGCGTCTAGATTCAGCGGTAACGCAACTTTCTGGTCAAAAATTGAGACAACTCAACCCTAAATTGTTACATAATGGCATATATGCAGGGTTAAAAACCACTTAAGGTTGCAAAAAAGTCGTTTGCGTGCAGAAATTCGGAGCGCTTGGCCGACTCTGCCACTCGAGCTTCTTCATCAACGCCCCATTGCTCTTGCTGCCAGAACTCATCAACCTGACAGAGATCCCAGACGTCAGATGCGGGTTTATATTTATGGGTAACAGCCAGAGCCGCAACCAAAGAGCCAGACAAACAGACCAAATCATATATTCCCGAGATCTCGAAGACGCTAAGCTGCGTCAGTTGGGCCTTTAGATTTTCCAAGCTTTGGGCAGGCTGAGCGACATACATCACACCTTGGGCAACATCAAGTGGGGCATCAAAAGTATCTTTGGCCCACGCAAGAAGAGGGTCCCATGCTACTGCCTGCCTCTCGACCAATTCTTGGGGCGAACTGGCTCGATAGCATAAAAGATCCGTTTCTCCATATTCGGCCATGTGGTCGAAAACCTCAGACATCTGACCCATCACTTTATCCAAAGCTGCATTACTCGTCCTGGTAAATGGCATGCTCAGTGGATCAATGATGTCGCCCTGTGCCTGCCATTCGGCTACGATCGCATCAGCTAGTTTTTTTGTGGGCACAACCAAAGTGGTTCTGGCCGGCGTCTTGACTGATCGCCCATCAAGTAAAACTGTAAAGCCAGACTCTTGCTCTTCAACCAAGGCCGTTTTCCAAAACCGTTTTTTTGCCCATTCAGACATAGCTTATCTCGCCAACCATTTTTCCAGTGTCGATAAAAGTTCTGAAGCGTCGCTTACCATAACGTTGGCCTGATGCAACCGCTTTCGATCATGATAACCCTACTCCACACCAATGGAAAAAACGCCCGCCGCAACCGCCACCTCAATGTCATAACTCGAGCCCCAATCATAGCCGTTTGATCCGGCAACACACCGATGTCAGCCATCGCGCTCTCAATCATCGAAGGATGTGGCTTGGAAGGATTGTTGTCAGCGACTTGCTGCGTCACAAACCAATCCTCTATACTGTACCCCTTCAAAAGCGCATCTAAACCACGACGGGAGTCCCTAGTTGCCACTCCCAAGTAAGTCTCTGGCATAGCACGTAAATTGGTCAGCACGTCCATCAAGCCGTCAAAAAGAGCCAGTTTTTCTTGATGGATACGCGCATTCGCAAAACTCGCTTTGTAGGCGTTACAGGCTTTCTCATTAAGAGCCTGATCTTCATTTTCGAGCAACACCTTAAAAGCGTTAGGCAGCGAAAGACCGACAATGGATAAAATTTTTCATAGACTTGGTAAAGGATAATCTATTGCATCAAAAGTCGACTGCATCACCGCGATAATGCTTGCCTGACTGTCGACTAGTGTACCGTCAACATTAAATAGGATGAGCTGCAGCCGATTACTCAAAATTCAGCATCCTCAAACGGATCGTCAGGAACATCTTCCAGGTACCA
>JAQWKM010000088.1 GCA_029247845.1 Paracoccaceae bacterium
TACGCGATGCTGAATCATTTTAGAAAGCTCGTTATAAGCATTTTCCGCCAATGTGTTAGACAAGGTAGCTGTTTTATAATCAGATATTGTTTTGATTACGGCATCAACCGTCGAATTTATTGGACTAGCTTTTATTAAAGCGCTCATTTTTTCACTGCTTTATTGGAATTCTCTTCATAATTAAGTGAAAAGGTCGAAAATAACAACAAACTCTCAGGGTTAACTGAAAATTGTCATCTTATCTGTTGATAGAATCAAAATTTGGCCCAATACTGGATACAGTTTGGATACAATTATTGAGAACAGCTTTGAATGAAACGTATGTGAAATATCTGAATGAGCTGGTTAAAGCACAAGTCGAAGGCGAAGTGGCGATCCAAAACATTATAGGAAATAGTCTCCAAGAGTGTGGATGCCAGGTAGATTACTTTGACTACACGCCAAGCCAAGTAGCTGTTAAAGGTGAATTTTCGATCTATGACCCAATCACTGAGTATCCGCGTCGAACACTAATTGCTAAGGCGCTAGGTGATCCGGCCCTACCTTCTCTTCTTATATTTGCACACCCAGACAGTGAGCCAATCAAAGATATTGATAAATGGAATTTTGATCCTTTTTCCGCCATAGAGAAAAAGGGGCGACTATTCGGTTGGGGGATAGCAGATGATCTAGCTGGCTGTGCATGCGCCGTATTAGCGATGCAGAGCGTTTTGAGCAAAAAGAGTGAAAAATTTGGTAGCGTAACATTTGCCTCCACCCCATCTAAAAAATATGCAAGAGGCGTATCCGCAATTTTGCATAACGGCCTGACCGCGGACGCATCACTTTATCTTCATCCGGCGGAGTCCGGAAAGGGTATGCGTGAGATAAAGGCGGTAGCATCCGGGCAAATCGAGTTTACTATCTCAGTTTTAGGATCTGCACCAGATACTACAGAGCCGGGTCACACAGCTTTTTCACATCTAGGAATTAACCCGATAGACAAAGCTATATTATTGGTCAACGCATTATATCAGTTAAACAAATTACGAAACGTCCGAATAAAACATGATGCGATCCATGCTTTGGTGGGGCGATCAACAAATATACATATCTCTAGAATTGTCTCGAACGAAGAGGACCGTCTTTCACGCCTCAATGAACGCTGCATAATCGGTGGTGCAATATCGTTTCCTCCTGGCGAGTCGATAGCAGAAGTCAAAAATGAAGTTGAGAAAACTATTAAAATTGCATCAGAAAATGATGCATGGTTAAATTTAAATCATCCCGAAATTTCTTGGATTTCTGGTGTTACTGGCGGTGAAGTAGATAAAAGAAGTCCATTTTATGATGTAGTTTCATCAGCCATAACAAATATTACCGGCGAATGCCCTCATGTAAATCCAATGCACACCTCGTCGGACATACGTAATCCGATTGTTGAGGCAGGTATTCCCTGTCTTGGATTTGGGTGTCTTAGTGGAAACTTATCTCAGAATAACAAAATAGATGAGTGGATAGACATAAAAGATTTCAGCCGAATGGTTGATGTAACATCAGAAATTATCAAGGACTGGTGTAGTGGCGAGCAGAAAATAAGACCGCATGGTCATTTTTAGTGCCTTAAAACTTATAAACAAAGGGAATCAAAAAATGAAAAAACTATCTTCCATTCTAGGTGTTGTTGGCATTGTCATTGCACCCAACGCATTCGCCGCAGATTGTCCAGAAAATCTGCCCACAATCGAGTCTGGCAAACTTACAATGTCGATAAATGCTACTATTCCACCAAGACAGTACATTGATGACACTGGGAAACTTCAAGGTCTCCACCCAGATCTTGGCAACGAGATTGCAAAAAGGCTGTGCTTGGAACCGGCGTACATGAATGTAGAGTTTGCCGTTCAAATTCCTGGGCTAGCAACAAAACGCTGGGATATGGTCAACACTGGAATGTATTATAAACCAGAACGTGCTCAGATTATGAGGATGGTGCCTTACGTTGTAAACGCTCTCGCTTTAGTTGTGGAACGAGGCAACCCTAATGGCGTGACGGGATATGAAAGCCTAGCAGGCGAGCCAGTTGCCACGGAAATCGCCGGCTTCGCAGATAACCTAATCAGAACAATAAATGATGAACAGGTTGCCAAAGGTCTGGATTCGATGGATATAAAAGCGTTCAATACATTTGCTGAGGCATTTGCTGCACTGGGAGCCGGACAGGTTAAAGCGGTCTTTGGGCCAGATGCTGTGGCAGCATACTACGCAGAGCGCGGTTCTTTCGACGTGGGTGCTTCTGGACTAAACCCGGGCTTACCATCCTCATTTGGATTCGACGGAAAAACTGGCCAAAGACTAGCCCATGCCGTATCAAAAGTTCTCAGAGACATGGTAAATGACGGAACTTATGATAAGCTTATGAGTGCTTATGGAGCTACTCAAATTCAATTTTGGGATGACTATACTGGCGACGTGGCCGTTTACTATAACCCAGAATAACAGAACTTTATCGTTTAATTAAAATAATCGCTGCCTAGCCTAAAGCTCTGACTATGGGCTGGGCATATTTACACTCAGATGACCAGATAATTAAATCATCCGCAGGAGGGTAAAAGAATTGAGTTGGAGTTGGCCATACTTTTTTGACTACATGATAAATGGCTTGATGCTACGTGGAGTTTGGGTAACTATTTGGTTAAGTATTATTTCTATGATCCTAGGTCTAGGCTTAGGAATTATAGCAGCATTAATGAAAATGTATGGCAATCGTATCGCAAGGTATATTGCAGAGTTCTACATCTGGCTTTTCCGTGGCACGCCAATATTGATACAACTGGTAATTATCTACACTGGATTGCCACAACTGGGTATACGTTTCAATGTAGTTGAGTCTTGCATTCTTGGCCTAGCTCTCAACGAGGGTGCCTATTTGGCAGAAATAATTAGGGCTGGCATCATGTCTGTAGATAAAGGGCAAGAAGATGCATCGCGAGCAGTTGGAATGAATTGGCGAGAACGAATGTGGCTAGTTATATTGCCCCAAGCTACACGCACCATAATCCCACCTCTTGGAAATCAATTCAATGGAATGTTGAAAACAACATCTTTGTGTTCAGTAATTTCAATGCAGGAGTTGATGAGGAGTGCGCAAATGATAGCGCAAATTCAATTCAGGGTACTTGAAGCATATTGTATTGCAGCTCTTTGGTACTTATTGCTGGTCTCTATTTGGGGCCTAATACAAGCTCGTATCGAGGCACACTACGAAAAGCCTTTTGGAGCTGAGGAGGCCATTTCGAGTGTCGAAAATTAATAAAATCACCAAAAATGTGTGTCGGCTAAATGTGAAAAAATTAGAGGTGACAAATTTGTCCCTTATCCTGTTAGTTGGAGGTGTGATTTAAAAAATGGATGATATTGGCAGCGTTGTATCCTTGAAAAATGTTAAAAAGGCATTTGGCAATAACGTAGTTTTAAGTGGCATAGACCTTGAGGTGCGTAAAGGTGAAGTAGTTGTAATTTGTGGTCGGTCCGGCAGTGGGAAAAGTACTTTACTAAGATGTATAGATCAGCTTGAAACAATTGACTCGGGGCAAATTCGTGCCGCAGGGCATTTAATGGGCTTTAAGGAAGTTAAAGGGAAACTCTTGCCATTACATGACTCGGCAATAGCCCGCCAGCAACGAGATATCGGTATGGTATTCCAAAATTTCAATTTATTCCCGCATATTAGCGTCTTAGAAAATATAATGTTGGCACCCGCAAGAATCCTCAAGCGAAAAAGGTCTGAGGTCAAGCAAGAAGCGGTGGCACTCTTGGAGAGAGTTGGCTTGCCGGATAAACAAAATGCCTACCCTAGACAATTATCTGGAGGGCAACAGCAGAGGATTGCAATCGCAAGGGCACTTGCAATGAAACCAAAGCTGATGCTTTTTGATGAGCCTACCTCTGCTCTTGATCCTGAAATGATATCTGAAGTTTTAGATGTTATGGTTGATCTATCAAAAGCTGGCATGACTATGATCGTTGTCACGCATGAAATGGGCTTTGCTCGTGCTGCAGCAGATCGCGTTATTTTAATGCATGATGCAAAAATAGTAGAGGATGGAGCACCAGGCGACTTTTTTGAACGACCCAAAAGTGAACATACTCGGTTATTTCTTTCTAAAATTCTTCAGCATTAGAGATGGGGAATATTCGCACAGTGTTAGGGGACATTTCTAAAGACGATGTTGGTAATACCATGATACATGAGCATATTTTGTTCGATATCGCTTTGCCAAACACGAAGAGCCAAGACGACAAAGAAATTTTTCTTAGTAATAGATGGCAAGTTGATTATTTTTCGAACCAAAATTCTGAAAATGCTAGCCAAAAAAAGATATCAGTTGCTGTGGAAGAATTGGAATATTTCTCTGAGGACGGTGGATCCCTTATAGTTGATCAAACAGTATTCGGCTTGGACAGAAATCCTGAGGGTTTAGCAAAAGTTTCAAAGTTAGCTGGCGTGCATATTGTAGCCGCAGCAGGTTGCTATACGGAACCCTACCTTCCAGAAAGTTTTTTAGAAATGGAATGTGAAGAATTAATACGACATTTCGTAAGTGAAATAAATTTTGGGTTAGATGGATCACGTATAAGAGCAGGTATTATTGGAGAAATTGGCTGCTCATGGCCAATAACCTCTTTTGAAAAGAGAGCTATTAAGGCCGCCGCTATTGCGGCAAAAACTACTGGGACTTCACTTTCGATACATCCAGGTCGTGCATATGAATCATGTTTGCAAATCTTAGACATTCTAGAGACTACGGGCTTAAATCCTAATCGAGTGATACTTTGCCACATGGACCGTACTTTTCCAGATGGGCAAGGAATTAAAGAATTACTGAAACGCGGTGCAAATGTAGAGTGGGACTTTTTTGGTATCGAGCAATCTTATTACTGGATGGGTAATACAGAACTTCCGAATGATTATGACCGTTTGAGACTTATCCAAAAATTTGCTGATGAAGGATACATAGACCAAATTCTAATTTCTCACGATATTTGTACAAAGACCCGAATGCGTTCTTTTGGTGGGCATGGTTATAGTCATATTGTTCGTAATGTCCCAGAGTTAATTAAAAGATTAGGTTTTGAAAACAATATGTTAAAAAAATTAATATATGAAAATCCACTCAACGTTCTTACACTTAAGGAGGTTTAACAAATGACATTAAAAATTCGCGGTACATTTACTGTGATGGTAACAGCATTTGATACAGAAGGGCGTTTAGACTTGGATGCCCAATCACGATTTACCGACTGGCAAGTGGGGCAGGGAATACATGGATTAATTCCATTAGGTTCGACTGGAGAGTTTCTTTCCTTGTCCTTTTCTGAACGCAAAGCTCTAACAGATTGCGTTATAAATACAGTTGATGGTCGCGTTCCGGTAATAATCGGTGCTGGCGCGGAAAGTACGGAAGAGGTTATCAAAAATCTAGAAATGGCAGAGGAATCAGGTGCTGATGGGACGATGATAATTCCACCGTTCTACTCAACCCCAACACGTGCTGAGCTAATCAAGCATTTTGAGCGGATCAGTCATAAAGCATCAAAACCGATTATGCTTTATAATAACCCTGCAACATCAAATGTTGATTTAACACCCGATATAGTAGCTGAGCTTTCACACCTTCAACATGTTGATTTTATAAAAGAATCAACCATGGATGTGACGCGGGTTAGGGATATTTTAGAACTGAGCGAAGGCCGTATGAATGTTTTTGGAGGGATAATGGGGTACGAAAGCATCTTATCTGGGGCGTGTGGTTGGGTTGCGGTCGGTTCTAATATTATGCCAAGAGAATTTTCTTTATTATTTTCATGTGCTGAAGGAGATAAAAAATTAGATGAAGCACGAAAAGTTTATAAAAATATCTTGCCTATAGTCAGATTAGTAAGTGGACACCGCTATGTATCAGCCACCAAAGCTGCCCTGATTGAAATTGGCCAACCAGTCGGTTTGCCGCGGTCCCCCAGGTTACCGCTGCCTTCTAACGAATTTGGCATGCTTCAGGACGCATTAGAGCAGTCTGGACTTTTAAAAAAGCTATGAAGGAATGACAAAATTTGATTTCTTTTTTGGGGAAGAACGCATCTCAGCTACTGAGGGGGATAGTGTTGCTGCTGCGCTTTTGAATGCAGACAAACTAGTACTTGGTGAGCGCATAAATGGTAATCCACGTGGGGCATATTGCGGCATGGGCATTTGCAGCGAATGCTTGGTGACAATCAACGGACAAAGAGGCCTGAGAGCCTGTATGCAAGCCGCTGAGCCTGGTGCTGTTGTCGAAAAAGAGGCCGATCAAAACTGCAGTAAAATAACGAGAAAATTTATTAATATCAAAAGATCAGTTCAAAATGCTGACATCGTAATAGTTGGATCTGGTCCAGCGGGCTTAAACGCTGCAATAGTAGCTTCACATGCTGGCTCTAATGTAATTGTTTTAGATGAGCGGGAAGGATCTGGTGGGCAATATTACAAAGCTAGGACAGATGGTTATCGTGGAAAATCAAAGCCAGATCGACAGCATCGCGATGGAACTAGATTACGCAAAGCGGCGAAAGTAGCTGGAGTAAAGTTTTATACTGGTCAAACTGTATGGTACGCTCGCAAAGATAACGGTATTTTCGAAATAAGAAGTGTGTCGGATAGTAAACAACTCCAATTATTTGCACCAGCGTTAATTTTATGTACTGGAGCATTTGAAATTCCAGTGGTTGTACCAGGCTGGACTTTACCTGGCGTAATGACAATCGGCGCTGCGCAAACGATGGCAAGGCGTTATGGCGTTTTGCCCCCTGGTAAAGTTTTGATCGCTGGAAATGGGCCACTAGGATTACAGCTTGTCCACGAGATGCTGACGCTGGGAAAATTTGAAATTACGCTAGTTGAACGGGCTAAGATTGGTATAAGCCTGCCACTTTTAAAGGCTGCGCTTTATTCACCCCAACTGATAATTAAGGGCCTAAATTATCGATGGTCTGCCGCAAAATCAAAAGTTCCCGTGATGGAAGGCTGGGAAATTGAAAAAATTTTAGGTGATAGGAGAGTTGAGGGTGTGGTTCTGTCTAACCTAGGGTCTAATGAAAAATATGAAATGGAATTAGATTTTATAGCGGCTGGAGAGGGCTTCACGCCTCAAACAGAACTAAGCAGATTATTGGGCGTATCAATGAAAATCGACCCGTTTACGCGACAAATTATACCAGTCCGCCAACATGACTGTTCAACGGAAATATCCAACCTGTGGATTGCTGGTGACGCTGGCGGCATGGGCGGAGCAGAACTTGCTACTGCTCAAGGACAAATAGCGGCGCTGGGTGCTATAAAAACGCTTTTTAAAAAAAACCAGAAAAATCATTCGCGCTATGTACGTCATAAAGCTCGACTAGCCTCGAATTTTCAAGACGCTTTATGGTCAATTTATACTGCGCCTCAAAGAATTTTACCAGCGCAAGATTTAATAGCGTGCCGCTGTGAGCAAGTTTCTATGAAGCTATTAGTTGACGCCATCGATACAGGATCTAAAGATTTAAGTTCGATTAAACGTAAAACGCGCCTTGGTATGGGACGCTGTCAGGGGCGATATTGTATACCTCAGGCCATAAAATATCTTGAAACAAGAAATATTATTATAAATGCAGATGGGCTCTTTGCACCACAAATCCCTGTAAGACCAATTAAGGCTAGCTCGTTGTGGCTAGAAAAGCCAGAATGGAAAGGTCATAGAAAAACACACCTTCCTATCAGGCCGCAAAAATTATC
Source organism: Paracoccaceae bacterium (assembly GCA_029247845.1). Classification (GTDB taxonomy): domain Bacteria; phylum Pseudomonadota; class Alphaproteobacteria; order Rhodobacterales; family Rhodobacteraceae; genus LFER01. Next base: position 7,793 of record JAQWKM010000088.1, read on the forward strand.
AGGCGAACCATTAGTTAGATCAAATGTAGATTTGGTTATAATCGGAGCAGGGGTTACAGGTATATCAGCTGCCTATTTTGCTTCAAAAGGGGGTGCTTCAGTAATATGCCTTGAAAAGGGGCAAATTAATTCGGAAGCATCCGGAGGTAATGCTGGAAGCTTGCACGTACAACTATTATCTTGGGACTTTGGGTCAAAAGCCGTTGGTAAAGGGGAATTACAACTTCGCACATTGCCTCTGCAAAGGGAGTCGGTTGGCTTATGGCGAAAGCTTCAAAAAGAATTTAATGTGGATTTTGAAATGGAATTCACTGGTGGTCTAATGGTCGCAGAGAATCCTGATCAAGTACGATTTCTTGAAGATAAAATTAAAGCAGAAGCTAAATTTGGAATAAAAACTAAGCTGATAGGAAAAGAAAAGATTGCTGAGATCGTACCAGAAATATCCAAGTCAGTAATTGCAGGGTCTTGGTGTGAAGATGAGGGAAAAATAAACCCTCTGATAACGACACCGATTTTAGCAAAAGAAGCTGAAAAATATGGTGCTATAATTGAAGAATTAACTCAAGTAACCGGTGTACAAAAAGAAAAACTTGGATACGAAGTAAAAACTAGTCGAGGCATAATTACTGCAAAGAAGCTTCTTATAGCGGCTGGCGGCTGGTCATCCGAAATATTTCGGATGCTCGGTATTAGTGTTCCAATAAAGGGAGCCCCATTACAGATGCTAGTGACCACGCCATCGCCTCAAATTGTCAACTGTTTAATGTATCATGCGGGTAGGCATTTAACTCTTAAGCAAGCAAAAACAGGGTCTGTAATTATTGGTGGTGCTTGGCCCGCCGATGTTTCCGAGAAGGGCGCAACAGTTATCCTTCCCGAGAGTATTGAGGGTAATCTTTGGGCCGCGGGGCAGACCATTCCTCGTATTGGGGATTTACAAATTCTAAGGAGTTGGGGAGCAATGAACATTGATATAGATGGAGCTCCGCTCATAGGGAAAATTCCTGGATACGAGGGCCTAATAGTAGCAGCAACAGCAAACGGATATACTTTGGGACCAGTAATGGGCCGAGAAGCAGCAAGCTTGGCACTGAGCGGAAATTTGCGGGAAGACTTGAACATGTTTTCGATAGATAGGTTTAATTAGCAAACTAAAGGAGATACCAAATGACCAAACTTAAAATTTCAGCTGGGAAATTCATATTTGAGGCAAAACTCGAGAAAGAATTAGCACCAATGACTTGTGATGCCTTTGAAAAATCAATGCCGTTCATTGGACAACTGGTGCACGTCCGCTGGTCTGGGGAAGGGGTTTGGATACCTTTGGGTGATATGGACTTTGGCGTGGAATATGAAAACCATACCAGTCATCCAGCGCCAGGTCAGGTAATCTTGTACCCGGGCGGAATTAGTGAAACCGAGATTCTTATAGCTTATGGTGGCGTAGATTTTTCATCCAAGATGGGTCAACTCGCGGGAAATCATTTTATAACCCTTCAAACAGGCCTAGAAAACTTAATGAGTTTAGGAAACACTGTTTTGTGGGAAGGGGCGCAGGACGTTCGTTTTGATTATCACACTTAGTCAACCTTTCTATTGTGAAGAATTTAGTCAAAGTTGGCTGAGTGGTTAATTCAGCATAGGACTGATCATTCGCCGCAGCTATGCTCGTCACGGTGGATGTTGCTTGCCTTAAGCCAAACTTTGAAAATTGCGGATTTTATCCGTTCGCCGAGATCTCTACTGAGCTAGATACCTATATAAAGACTATGACAGCAGGATTCAAAAAATGACCCATGACACTGTAATCACCGGTTACCAAGTTGTTGCGGCAAGCGGCAATACATACTGCGACATAGGCATCACAAACGGTCAAATAGCAACCCTTGGCTTGGATCTTGAGGGGACAGAAATAATCGACGGTGCCGGCCTTATCGCGCTACCAGGCGGGATCGACAGCCATGTGCACATCTCGCAGCCGTCAGGACCTGGTATTGAGATGGCTGATGATTTCACAACCGGCACCCGATCTGCCGCTTGTGGGGGCAATACAACAATTCTGCCATTTTGCTTGCCCGAAGAAGGTCAGTCCCTTCGCGAGGCTGTGGCGGCCTACCGCGCAAAGGCCGATGGGAATTGCCTGACGGATGTCTCGTTTCATCTGATTGTCAAGAAAACGGATCCTGTGACAATGGGCCAAGATCTGCCAGCACTAATCAAGAGTGGCTATACCAGCTTTAAGGTGTTTATGACCTATGCTGATCTGGCACTAAGTGATCGGCAGATCCTAGATGTGATGGCTGTGGCTAAAGAACATAATGCAATGGTCATGGTCCATGCCGAGAACGAGGATGCTATTGAGTTCCTCTGCGACAAAGCAGAACGCGCAGGCGAGATCAGCCCCTACCATCATGCAGCCACTCGTCCTGTTCCAGTAGAACGGGAAGCTACCCACCGAGCTATTTCATTGGCAGAAATTGCAGGCGTGCCACTGACCATCGTGCATGTCTCTAACGGTGAAACGACCGATGAAATTATGCGTGCGCGCCAGCGAGGTTTGACCATCTTCGCCGAGACCTGCCCACAGTACATTACCTTAACTGCTCAGGATTTGGACCGCGATGGGTTCGATGGAGCAAAATACGTTTGTTCGCCACCGCCACGGACAACGGAAGAGTGGCCCAAAATCTGGTCTGGAATTGAAAAGGGCGTATTCGATATTTTTTCCTCAGATCATTGCCCATTCCGCTTCAACGATTTGACTGGCAAAAACGCTCCTGGCGCAAGACAAAGTTTTCGGAATATCCCCAACGGTATACCGGGGGTCGAGACGCGATTACCGATCCTTTTTTCTGAAGGCGTCGTTAAGAAACGGATCAGTCTAGAGCGTTTTGCAGCGATCACCGCAACTAACCATGCTCGCCTTTACGGCCTTTACCCTCGCAAAGGCTCGATAACGGTAGGTGCTGATGCGGATATCGCCCTTTGGGATCCGACCTTATCCAAGACAATCCGGCAGGCTGATTTGCACCATGGCTCGGACTATACGCCATGGGAAGGATTCGAACTGACCGGTTGGCCAGTCCGCACTATATTGCGTGGGGTGACGGTTATGAAAGACGGTACCCCTGCCAGCGTGCCTATTGGCCAATATCTGGAGCGAGGAGCACCTGATTTTATTTAATAGCCATAATTTCGGCACAGGCAGCTACCAAAGGCTGCACCAATGGAACGGTGACATGCGCAGAAATGCGGATCGCTGTGTTGGGAGATGGGTAGCAGTGCTGGTACTGCAGGTGCACCAATCTCTGTTTGTCTTACACTGCCCTGCAGAAAGTACCTCAGCTGCTAAACATACGACTCGTATTTTGATGCCATGTGTGTGGGTGAGAATATTGGTTCGCTTCGAAGTACTTCAAATGTTTATGGTCGATTTAATCGAAGATGAGGAACAGCTTTATTTCTCCCACTCCGCATTCTGGGCACACTTTAGTCTGGAAGGTGATGGAGCCACACTTCAATAAAACAAAAAAATTTAAAAAGATTGTAATAAAATAGCGAGCTGCTTCGTCTCTTATTCAGAAGGACAAAACAAACCAACTGAAACTCAGGAGACTAACAAGGAAAAAGATCATACTTACAGCTCTCACAGCAACTACTCTGACAGCATCAATCGCAACTACAGCTTCTGCTTGCGTAACATAACGACCATTTGAAACACATCGTTTATCAATAGTATAAGCGGTGGCAGTTATTCCGCGAAAAGCTGCTATTACAAAGGAACCAAATTGCTTTTTAATTAAATGAAACTGTTTTAAAAAGACTACACAGCTATCAAAAAAGAACGTGCGTCAAAGAAGTCGAAAAGATCTGAGGTTGCTCCCCTTCAAACTTTGTGGCATTTTTATTTGAACCTCTGACTAACGCGTGGAAGCAAGTTTTGCGAATTTCCTGTCTTTAAATTTTTAAATTTCTCTGAGATTAGGATCACAGAAAAATCTTGCGAATGCTTTTCAAATTTAAATATTAGTTCCCGCATCTATGGCATCTTGATCAGCTCTAGATGATTTAATGCCGCCGCCAGCTGGATCGATGGGGGTTCGGCCTGATCCTCCGTTGCATCAAATTCGCTTCGTATCCTCAGAAATTGTGAACCTACGGTTTTTCTTTGAACGTCGTTTAGGTATACTCAACCCCTATTAAACAAAAGAGCAGGGGGTCGATTATGGCCTTCAGTGTTATCAAAATTAAGATCGGGCTCATAGATCAACCGCATAAAGGAAATTGAACTGTCTCGCTCAATTTCTATTTAGGGTTGTTCTAACAGCGTATATAATCTATCTAAAGATGTCATGCAAAGCTCTTTAAGAGTTTTCTTGCTCGCTGGCGGCGGTGCCCAATGGATCTGATCGATCAGATTGGTGGATGGAAATCTGCAGGCTCTATAGGAGGCAACTATGGTAAGGGTTATTCGGTCGAGCAGACAGGGAATGAATGAATTTAATTAAAGTCCTTTAATTCATTAAATACTCCAGAAAGAAAAGATTCATACTTGTGCCATGTCTGCAAATTGCCTTGATAGATAATGCTAACTGTTTGAAGCCCTTTTGATAATGCTCAAGATCCAAGCCAAACCCAAGGTAGATTGAGCCAACTGGCGGACTTACACTGAAATATAAATGTGCTGCGAATTAAATTAATTGGTATAAGGTTAATTATTTGCAATAGAGACATCATAAAATGAACGAAGAAATTAAAGATATGTATTTTGATGCGCTGGTCATAGGCGCTGGGATTTCAAGTCTATATCTGCTTCATCGATTGAGAGATGACCTCAGTTTGAATACTGCTATTCTTGGAGAGGGAAAAGGGGTTGGCGGCGTTTGAGTACTCGCTAGGACGTAAGATAGTTACGTCAAAACTCATTATTTCACACGAATAGATACAAACTTTAACTCATCTAATTCCTCCCTTACTTGACGGTACCCCAAGGTACCCGTCCGTTTC
>JAQWKM010000112.1 GCA_029247845.1 Paracoccaceae bacterium
AGCCACCTGAGCGCATTGGATATAAAGTCTGGGTAATTCTCTGAGAGTTTTGATAGTGTTTGTTCTTTTGAGCTGGAACCAAGAATTTCAGGCAGCGGTTTTGCCATAAAATCGCAAGCGAGATCAAAAAGCGAAGGGTAGGGAGCATGAAATCGAGTAACTGGAAATGGTACCTTGACGAAGTCTTCGTAAAGATAATTGAAGAAAGACATTACTTATGGGCTGACGTCGATCACGAGGGTGAAGTCTTAGAAAGCTATGTAACTAAGAAACGTCATAAAAAAGCAGCTCTAAAGTTTATGAAAAAAGCAGTGCGCCGGCATGGATCAGCTAACGAAACTGTTACAGATCGGCTCCGCTCTTAAAGTGCGGCGACGAAATAGGTTAGCTGTGCAGATAAACAACTTACATAGAGATGGGCAAATAACAGAGTTGAGAATTCACAACTGCCATTTAGACGAAGGGAAAGAGCAATGCTGCGATTGAGGCGTATGCGCAGTTTACAAAAGTTTGTCTCACTCCATACTTCATTTCACAATCACTTCAATTCAGAAAGATCCCTGCCCAAGCGCATTAACTTCAAACTAAACCGAGACGCTGCTCTTACCTACTGGCGTTCTCTTATCATCTCATAGACTAAAAGCTATTTTCGCATCTGATGTTTGAGCTCGTTAGTCTGACAGCACTACCATCTGTTTGATGACTTTCTGGTAAAGGCTTTTATCGCCTGCTGCCAGCACAGTCCCATCCATATCGAATGATAACTCCGCACCGTCCCAACTGGTAACAATCCCACCGGCGCCCTGTATGATTGCAGCGCAAGCGTAAATATCGAATGCATCAAGTCCTGCATCAATGGCAAGATCGCTACGGCCGGACGCCAACACTCCGTAAGCAAAGCATGAGCCACCATATTGCACGTAAGTTAATTCTTTTCGAAGAGAGGTGAATTTTACTAACTGACTTGGTGACATAAAATCGCTGTTACTGCAGGTAACATAGGCAGATGATAACGTATCGCAGGATCGTGTTTTAATTGGCTTATTATTATGAAATGCGCAGGTGTGGTTGACACCGGTCCAGCGATCATTGGTCATCGGGTGATCTATAATTCCAATAAATGGCTTACCCTTCCATGCCAAAGCAATCAGAGTTCCATAGACTGGTATCCCAGCGACGAATGCTGCTGTTCCATCAATGGGATCAATTACCCATACAAATTCTGCGTCCGTATTTATCTTTTCAAACTCCTCACCAAATATTCCATGGTCTGGGTATTCAGCAAGGATCATATCACGAATTTTTTGCTCAACTTCTTTGTCAGTGGTTGTCACGAAAGATGAGTCTTCTTTAATTGTAACTTCAGGAAGTTTCCGTGAGGCGCTTAGCAGCATTGACCTGCTAGTATTAGCCAAATTTGTTGCAAATGATAAAAAATCAGCATGTGGTGGTAATTCAGTTGACATTAATGAGACGCCTCTAATGTGAGAGTATTTGACTTAAAAAATTTCTAGTCCGAGTATTTTGGGGGTTGTTGAAAAATTCTTTTGGTGGCGCTTCTTCGATAATTTCGCCCATATCCATAAAAATAACTCGATCGGCCACGGACCTGGCAAAACCCATCTCATGTGTCACACATATCATTGTCATGCCTTCTTTCGCAAGATCGACCATGACTTCAAGCACTTCGTTTATCATTTCTGGATCAAGTGCCGAGGTTGGTTCATCGAACAGCATTATTTTTGGTTTCATGCATAGGGCTCTTGCTATTGCAACTCGTTGCTGTTGCCCTCCAGACAATTGAATTGGGTACTTTTCAGCCTGTTCAGGAATCTTTACGCGTTCGAGATATTTAATTGCTGTATCCTTAGCTTCAGTCTTAGAAATTTTTCGCACTAATTGTTGGGCAAGCATAAGGTTTTTTAGGATCGTCATATGCGGAAACAGATTAAAACTTTGAAAGACCATTCCCACTTCTCGCCGTACAGCGTTTATATCCTTGACTTGGTCAGTGAGCTCTTTTCCATCAATTAGGATTTGACCTTCGTTGTGCTTTTCCAATCGATTTATGCAACGGATCAAAGTTGATTTTCCAGATCCTGACGGACCGCAGACCACAATCTTTTCACCCTTTCTAACTTTGAGGTTGATATTTTTTAAGGCCTGAAAGGGACCAAAAAATTTAGTCACGCCCTCCATTGTTATTAAGGTTTTATTGGTGGAATCATTCATGCGGTTGTTCCCGTATTGTGTAACGACCAAGATATCTTTCGATAAGTCCAAATAGCTTTTGTATTCCAAAAGTGAAAATCAAATATACTATGGCAAGAGATATAAAAATTTCGTAGGGAGCATAAGTGTCAGCAACAATAGTTCGAGCTATGCCAGTCATGTCGGCTATAGTAATTGTGCTTGCAAGGGCTGTAGATTTCAAGAGGCTAATCACATCGTTACTATAGGCTGGAAGGGCCAATCGCGTTGCAATAGGTGCTGTTATGTAGACAAATTTATGATAGGCCGACATTCCAAGAGCTGATCCCGCCTCTAGCAGCCCCTTAGAGACACCAAGAACACCTCCACGCAGTATTTCTGAAACATAGGCACCAGTATTAAGAGACAATGCCAAAATAGCGCAGCCTGTTGGTTCGCGCAAAATTGGCCAAAAGACGCTATCCCTGACAACCTCGAATTGTGGTAATCCGTAGTAGACAATAAAAATCTGCACGAGGATAGGAGTGCCCCTAAAAACATATATGTACATCTGAGCAGGAAAATTAAGGTACCATTTCCCGCTAATGCGCATAAGCAATAAAAATATAGCTAGAACAAGGCCCAAAACTCCAGAAATAATGAGCAATTTGATTGTTATGCCTAGGCCCATCATCATTACTGGCAGGCTTTCAACTATCAAATGCAAATCAAAGCTCATTTCGCACCGACTGTGGTTCTCTCACCAAATTTTTCCACTCCCATAACAAAAAGTGTGACTATTGTCGAAAATCCCAGATATATGGCACCAACTACAATATACATTGTGAATGGCTCCCCAGTGACTGTGATCGCCTGTTTGGCTACAAACATGGTTTCATTTAGGCCGATGATAGAAATAAGTGCGGTGTCTTTTATGAGCGAAAGCATGTGGTTCCCAAACGGCGGCAGTGCTAATCGCCACATCTCTGGAATGCGCACATATATAAAGGTCTGAAAATCGCTCATTCCCAGTGCCCTTGCCGCCTCAATACTCCCAGGGTCGACCCCTAAAAATGCTCCGCGAAAAGTTTCAGTTGCATATGATCCAACGATAATAGAGATTGCGATCGTTCCTGCCCAAAAGGGTGTACATCAACAAACTTGATGTCTGGATTGAAAAATTGCGCTATCGCAGTAAGAAAAACTGCTGACCCAAAATATAAAAGTAGAATTACTAAAATTTCGGGGGTTCCGCGAAAGGCGACAGTATAAGTTCCTGCTATTTTGTTAGCAATTCGACTGTGTGAAAGTTTGGCCATTGCTCCCAACAAACCAAATAGTGTCATCAGACCAAGTGAGCAAATGAAGACCTTTAATATAACAAGTGCGCCCCAAAAATAGTCGTCCCACCAGCCTTCGAGAGCTTCCACTGTCTATTTCCTATGCTAGTTAAATACTTATAATAATCTAAGGTTGGAGCGGCAAGTAATCTATTTACACTTGCCGCTTCCTATTTATAGACGATTATTGTCCCCATTCGTCCTTATGCAATTTGAACGGAAATATTTTACGTGCATATGTCTCTAATTCACCAGAATTTATTAATTCTTTCAGCGCATTGTTCAAGCGGGTTTTTAGTGGATCTCCCCCTTTGCGCATCCCGATGCCCACGCCAATGCCAAAATACTTTTCTTCGTCAACGGTAGGGCCTTTAAATTCGAAGCCTGCTCCATTTTCTTTACTAAGGAATTTAAGGTGTGCCTTCATCGGATTTGTCATAATCAGATCAACCCGACCGTTTTGCAGGTCCAGATACAAAGGTTCCGATCCATCGTATAGTACAACGTCAGCTCCAGGGAGAATTTCTTCAAACCAGTTGGAATAAGTAGTTGCCCTTTCTAATCCAACGCGAAGCCCTTTGAAATTTTCAGGAATTGGATTTCCCATACCATCAAATAGGTTCATTTCTTTTGATTTTCTTCCAAGAATGCGACCCGTAGAAAAACGGTACGGACCGGAAAAATCAATTTTCTTCATACGCTTTTCGGTTATAGACATTGACGCAATAATTAGATCAAACTTGTTGGCTAAAAGTGCAGGGATCATACCATCCCATTCCTGACAAACGAATTCTAGGTCAGCGCCTATTATTTTGGCAACACCATTGGCAACATCTACGTCGTACCCGGCTAGTTCACCATCCGCGGTTTTATAATTAAACGGAGCGTAGGTACATTCCATACCAACGCGCAGCGTTTCAGAGTTTGCCGCTCCCGTAATTCCAAGTGCAAGAGCCGTAGAAAAGACAAATGCAAGTTTTCTAAAAGTCATCAGTTCCATTTTTTCCTCCTTGTATAAGAACTTGTCGTTTGGTATTAAATTCATTCAACTGCTTTTTGAACTTCAGTGATGATTTTTTGAACCTCATCAATCGTATTGTAATGAGCCAGCCCAATACGAACTACGCCCTCACTGAGAGGCAAATCTAGTGCGCGGGCGGGCTCATAAGCATAATTGTGTCCATGCCATACGTGAATACTCTTTTTAGATAAAGCATGAGCTATTTTGGAAGGCTTAGTGATATTATGGCGGAATGAGACAGTTGGTACTCTATCTTTAACGCGATTTGGGTTTGTGATTCCATAAATGGTTATTCCGGGAATCTGTATCAATCCTCCGATTAGAGTATTAGTGAGCGGCTCTTCGTAATTTCGCGACATTTCATATGCGATTTTTATAAGCTCTCGCCGATTTTCAGAGGTTGAATTCATTTTACCCAAGTTTTCAAAATAGGCCACAGTAGCCGACAACCCAGCTAGCATTTCAAACTGAGGTGTGCCCAGTTCGAAGCGATCTGGAATATCATCAGAAACGCATCTTCCTTTATACGGTTTTAGCCGGGTCAGTATTTCTTCCCGCCCCCAAAGTATTCCTAAATGCGGTCCAAAAAATTTGTAAGATGAGCATGCTAAAAAATCACAGCCAAGCGCCTTAACATCGACATAATGATGTGGAGCTAGCTGCACTGCATCTACAAACACAAGTGCACCTGCATCTTTTGCTATGCTGGAAAGGGTTGCAACATCGTTAACTGACCCCGTCATATTACTAGCAAAGTTCAATGCTAACAGGCGTGTCTTTTCGCTTAATAACGACTTTAGGTCATCCGGTTCTACTTGCCAAGAATCCCGATTGAAATCTAGCCAGCGAACAGTCAAACCTAAATCTTCGGCAATCGTCAACCAAGGGCCAACATTGCCTTCGTGTTCCATCCTTGATATAATGATTTCGTCGTTGGGCTGGAAATCATGACAGATGCTTCTCGACATGTGAAAACCAAGTGCAGTCATACTTGGACCTATAATAACCTCTTTTCCTGTGTCGGCGCCAAGAAAGAGCGCAGCATCTTCATGAGCTTTATTGGCTACAGCATCCGTTTCAACACTTGTTCTAAAATGTCCGCCGGCATTAGCGGACGTCGTTAGCATATATCCGGATATAGCTTCAACGACTGAAATTGGAACCTGCGTACCCGCTGGATTATCTACATAAATGCGGTCTTTTGCATCATCCTTAATAGATAGTGAGGGAAACATAGATCTTATTTCAGAAACTGGGAATTTCACGCAATTTCCTTCCAGCCAACTAGCGGCAATCTTCTGTTTGATTAAGAATCGACTATACGGTCTAAGCTTTATTCGGGTCTATCATCCCAAAGGATGACATAACTATGTTGCAAATTGTCCCCTTAGAAAGTTAAGATTTAGCATGTTAAAAAATGTTAGGGCCCATTTTCCGCATCAAATTGTAAATCAACTTAATTCTGATTTGGTTTCGTTGATTGGTACAGATAATTTTTTTGATGTTCTGACTTCTCTACTTGGTGGTTCTTTACCTTTCAAATGGCTTCACGTATTTCACTATTCTAAAGGTGAGACTCCAGTTGGACTAGGAAATTATCCTAATCAAATATCTTATAAGCGTGGCTATGAAAATTATCTGAATTTTACGTATGTAATTAATCCTACATACCGAGCCTTTCAATTTGGCTCAAATTCTGGAGTCTTTATGATCGCTGATTTTATCCAAGATGGATATGAAAATATTATAGGAACGGCTGACATCGACATTAGGATCGAAGGCAGTGAACCGATAGGGTACCGTACTCCGGGTTGGCCTAAAAACATGATGGATTTCATTGTTTTAATAAATCTTCCTAACGGGACCGCGATCGACCTCACTTTTCTTACCGAAATGGATGGAAAATGCCATAAACATGAAAAAGAACTATTGGAAAAAATTTTCCCTGTATTACAATCAGTATTAATTAAGCAGTTTGAAATTAAACCAAATAGCTACGAGCATAATTTTTATCCAGGTCATGAAGTGCGGTTTCAAGAATTTGAGAGTAAAATTCTTACTAATCGAGAGCAAGACGTTGTTAAACTGATATTAATTGGACATTCAAGCAATTCGATAGCGGCAAAACTTTGCGTCAGTTTGTCAACTATCAAAACACACCGTCGTAACATTTATTCTAAGCTAAAGATTTCTTCTCAAGCTGAGCTATTCAACTTGTTTCTATTACATCTTCGATAATTCAAAAACAAAAAATTTGCTGTATGAGCCTGTGCCTAAAAACAGAACTTATTTTAATCGGTCAATAAGGACCCAAAGCTGTCGTTCGCTGCGATTTGAATGAACTGCAACTAAGAACAATTTACATTCACAAAAGTCCCATGGTTTAAGAAAACTCGTCCGCATTAAAACATCTCTACTGGGCATGTTTTTAATTTGATGCCATAGCTCGGTAGTCTTATAGAACCAAAAAAGCATCATAGGCATATATTTTAATTTTTATCTTGAGGTCTAAATTTGTTCCTTTAGTATTTTCTGAGTAGTGGATATTTGATACTAACAAGCGACCAGTTTAAACTATTTAAAAAAGGCAATGCTATGAATAAATCTAATCGACTTCTCGTGTCTATGGCTGCAACGGCAATGCTGTGGACTAACAGTTTACAAGCTAGCGATGATTTTTTTGTCTATGTATCGCCAGATCCAATTGGTGTGAATGCATTCCTTGAAATGGGAAAGACTGGCATAGAGGCTGCAGCAGCAAAATACAGTGCAGACGTGCGAACATATGAAAGCACAAGTGCAGTGGCGCGTCGCGAAAATGTTGAAGCTGCGTTAAACGAAGGTGCATCACTCGTAGTAGTTCTGGGCTTTGAATTTAATGATATTATCAGTGAAATTGCTCCAACAGCACCCAACGTTAATTTTTTGATTGTCGACCAATGTGTAGATGATCGGCCTGACAATGTTCATTGCGCATTTTTTCGCGAATACGAAGCAAGTTATTTGACTGGTATTGCGGCTGGTATGATGACAAAATCTAATAAAATTGGTGTGGTTGGAGCATTAGATATTCCATTTCTTCACCGCTACACTGACGCTTACCGCGATGGAGCAAAATCTATCAATAAGGATGTCGAAGTAGAAATTCGTTGGGTTGGTGGCGATAATCCATTCGGTGATCCTGTTCGTGCCAAAGAGCAGGCGCTTGCAATGCATGCGTCCGGCGCAGACATCATTTTCACAGCTACTGCCGGTGGAGATTTTGGAGTTTTCGAGGGTGCAAAGGAAAATAAATTCAGGGTACTGTCAGTAGACGTAAATAGATGCCCAAATGCACCAGGCCTTGTAATCGACAATACTCTCAAAGAAGTTGATACTGCTCTTATGAACTCCGTAGACGTAATTATGTCTGGGGCAAAAGCAAGCGTGTCATCCTCTGGTTTGAAAGAAGGAGGCATGTCGGTAATGGCTCTGAAAAGTGAGGACCTTGCAAATAGCGGATGCTTAATTGCAAAAGAAAGCATAGTATTAGAAAAAATTCGTGAGGTAGCAGGTCAAATTATAGATGGTAGTCTTGAGCTCAGTGATCCAATGTTTTCAAAATAATCAATGCACGAAAACCGGGTCGACCTCTTTGGAATCTCTGTCAGCTTTGGTAATGTATGTGCCCTAGACAATGTTTCGCTTGGCTTTAGAGATGGAGAAATCCAAGCTCTGGTCGGCGAAAATGGTGCTGGCAAGAGTACAATTATGGCAGTACTTTTTGGTCTGATAACAGATTATCAGGGCGAGATAGTAGTGAACGGAAAAGCCTCGGCTTGGCGATCACCTAAAGATGCAATTAAATCTAAAATTGGTATGGTGCACCAGCATTTTATGCTGCAGGATTCAATGACAGTTCTTGAGAACATTATTCTTTGTAATGAACCACTCAATTACTTTGGTTTTGTTGACTTTAAAACAGCCCGCCATCAGGTCCGAAGTCTTTTGAAAGAATACAAACTCAGTCTTGATTTAGATCAACTAATAGAAGATCTAGCGGTGGGTCAACTTCAACTAGTTGAAATTTTGAATTTACTTTATCGAAACTCCACAGTGTTAATTTTAGACGAACCAACGGCTGTTCTAACTCCTGTAGAGCGAGATCAGTTATTTTCAGCACTCAAACGGTTTAAAGAAGATGGCAAAACAGTTATTCTGATCACTCATAAAATAGATGAAGTTTTTTCAATCGCCGACCGGGTAAGTGTGATGCGCTCCGGCAAGTTGATTTCATCAAGTACTTTGGCTGAAACCAACCGCGATACAGTTAGGTCCCAGATCATAGGTAAGGCGCGCCACAAAAGCTCTAAGCGGACCAAAAGTCAACCAACGACACCTGTACTGTTGTTAGATGAAGTTATTGTGCCAGGCTTGAGTAGAGATGAAAGACCTCTTTCTGTAAATGTAAAAAAAGGCGAAATAGTTGGAATAGCGGGTGTATCAGGCAACGGGCAGGCGGCGCTTGTTGAGGCTGTAGTTGGATTGCGCCAAACTACTTCAGGGGCCATATTCATAAAGGGGAAAGACGTTACACGGCGAAGCGTAGAAGAGCGACGAAGAATTGGAATGAGTTATATTCCTGAAGATAGGCAAAAAACTGGTTTGGCTATCAGCGGTGACATTATAGAGAATAGCGCAATTAGTAATATTCAAGATCCTTATTTCTCAAGTGGCTTTTTTCTGCGGCGCCAAAATATGATGTCCCATGCGGAGAAATTGATAACCAGTTTTGATATAAAAGTTGCCAGTCCTAAGCATTTGGCCAAAACGATGTCGGGTGGCAATAAACAAAAACTCGTTGTTGCGCGAGAATTATCATTAAAAACCCCACTGATAATTGTTGAAAACCCAACCTGGGGTGTTGATATTGGGGCAAGCAGCTTTATTCATCGTCAGATTTTATCAATGCGCGATGCAGGCCACGCTATTCTTTTAGTATCCTCAGAACTCGACGAAATCCTTGAACTTTCAGACCGCATATTTGTGATGTTTGAAGGCCAATTATCGAAAGAACTTCCCATTTCTGGTGCTACCCGTGCTGAGCTTGGAAAGCTCATGCTGGCCAAAAATTCAACATCTTTTGGACCTGTTGGAGAGGTTCTTTGAGAAAATTATCAATAAAAAGGATAAGTCTACACGCCACGGGATGGCTGATATCTTTCCTGTGGGTTGGCCTCGCCTCAGCTGTTTTACTATTTCTCGCGGATGCAGATTTTATAAACTCATTACATGCATTTTTTAAAAGTGCTTTCGGAGGACGTAAATTTGCTTATCTCTTGTCAACAATTTCACGGGCTGCCCTGATCATTGGAATGGCTATGTCAGCACTTATTGCATTTCGTGGTGGGTTTTTTAATATCGGAGGTGAAGGTCAATTAGTGGTTGGGGGACTTGCGAGCGCCACCGCTGCACTGTATTTTGGAATAATGGGGCCTCTCGGAATAATCGTAGCCTGCTTAACTGGTATGGCGGCTGGAGCAGTGTGGGCAGTTTTGGCGGGAGCAATGCGAATTTGGTTAGGCGTGCCAATTCTCGTTGGTACATTATTATTGAACTATCCTGCACGCTTTATCGCATCCTATTTTGTGAATCATCCTTTGAGAGACATTGCTTCAGGTATGCCTCAGACACACTTGATTGATAAATCAATGTGGCTGCCGCTAATCCCAGGTACCAGGCTAGATACCGGTTTTATATTAATACTCGGAGCCTTTGTACTAGTACTGATTTACTGTCATCGAACGGTGGCCGGGTATCAGGCTCGCATGACTGGTTATTCAATTAACTTTGCAGCAGCAGCAGGATTGCCAATTCATCAGATCAGTCTTCGCACTTTAGCAATCTCCGGATCAATCGCGGGTCTAGTGGGCGCAATTGCAGTTCTTGGACTGCATCACCGCTTTGTTGACGGGATGCTTGTGCAGCCCCTTTATGCATGGACAGGAATTGTTACCGCCTTATTGGTGAACCTTTTACCTTGGGCTATTGTTCCTGCAGGTCTGTTTTTTGCTGCCCTACATAGTGGAGCCGCAGGTATGGAACGTATTGCAGATGTACCAAAAGAAATTGCAGTTATTCTTCAGGGCATCATCATCCTTTTTGTTGCATCAAGTAAGACAGCAGACATAAGGCAAAATGGCCCAGCAAAGGAAAAAAGTGAATGATAGCGAGCCTATTTGATCCTTCGTTTGCAGAATCGATTTCAAGGATGACAGTACCCATACTTCTTGCAGCACTTGGGGGGGCAATATGCCAGCGTGCTGGAGTTTTTAACATTGCATTGGAAGGCTTCATAATTATTGGTGCTTTCATGGCAGTACTTGGCAGCTATTTCTTTGGATCAGCGTCAGTTGGCTTATTTTGCGCAATGGCAGGCGGTGTATTCATGGCGCTTTTATTTGCTGAGTTTCATTTGCGCCGCGCTGGAGACCCAATTATTGTTTCCATTGCCTTGAACCTTATCGGCTTCGGCTTGAGTACCTATTTATTGCGCGCGATTCTTGGAGTTAGTGGGGTCTTTCAGCATGACGGTATTAAAAAAATTTCTAATATCCACATTCCATTGATTGAGTCTCTGCCATACGTTGGAAAACTACTGAGCGGTCAATCACTATTATTCTATTTTTCTATTATCGCAGTCTTATTTTGTCATGCTTTTTATGCAAAACACCGTTTGGGTTTATGGATGCGCGCAGCTGGTGAAAATGCAAGTGGTCTCACGTCTCTTGGGGTCTCACCTAAACGAATGCAATTTTTTGCATTAACTGTGTGCGGAGTTCTTTGCGGATTAGCAGGCGCCCAGCTGTCTATTTCAAATGTTGGGCTTTTTGTTGAGAATATGTCAGCAGGTCGAGGATGGATTGCTGTGGTTGCGGTTCTTGTAAGCGGCGGACGTCCACTTCCACTGTTAGGACTGGTTTTCTTGTTTGGTGGAGTGGACAGCATGTCTCTGCGAGTACAAGGTTTTGGCTGGCCGCAGCAGTTTACGGAAATATTGCCTTATCTTGCCTCTTTGTTGGCCTTAATAATTGTCTCTTATAAACGGTTAAGAAAAGACTGGGCAACGAAAGGTATAAAGATTACATAGAGGTTCTAAGAAAAGATATTATGCCTTGTATCATTCGACGGTAATCATTAAAAATACACACAGCGATTTAATAGCGATCCACAGTGTGTGTTGCAGCTTTGGGCTCGTGGGGTTGATTCATATTAAACTGGCTTAAAAGGTGTGGGACGACTTAGTAAACGAATCTTGTGACAAAACACTGGTCATTCCGCTACCTAAAATTTGCTCTGAAATAGTTAGCGTGGCAATAACATTTTATTGGGCGCATACAATTTGATACCATAGCTCCCAAGTCTGACAGCACTTCATAGCCCCAGTGGAACTTGCCAACCAGCCATTACTGAGCAATGTTACGAACCAATATGCGCTGTATCATGATTAAATATGCTATGCAGGAGGTAATGATATCAGAGTGTTAGCTGATTAATTACAGATGTAGTAGGCGATGAACTCCCACCTCTTACGCCATTAATATCGTATAATGTATTGTTTGTATTCTATTATAAATGCAATAAAATTCCCAACTCACAACGAAACATCAGATCAAAACAGAGTTTCAGTGATGTCATTGGTTTTAATAACTACACTCGGCTGCGATATGGCAACAATTAGAGACTAACTAATATGCAATAAGTAGGTTTGCGTTTCGAGTTCGTGAGGGTCACCATAGATTTCAATGGCTAAGCAGAAATCATCCTGAGCCTTCCCTTCATATGAA
>JAQWKM010000127.1 GCA_029247845.1 Paracoccaceae bacterium
TGCTCAAACCATGGAGGGCTAATTCGTGAATGCGTGCTACGGTTGGTTCTTCGGGGGTTGGAACCGCTGAAAATACCGCGGCCTTTAAACTAGGTTTTGGGGTCGGAGCCCCGACTTCCAGGCTCCCAAGTTTAGCATGGCTGCCATCGCAGAAAGGAGCGTTTTTGCTTGCTTTGCATTGGCAGAGCGCAACGTTACCATTCTTTTCGGCGGTAAATTTCAGTGAGGTTATTGTTGTGCCACGGTGGGATCCATCGTAAAACGCTTGCGAAACATATCGGCCACACTGACACCAAAAGTAATTTTTACCGACTTCTAAGTTGGCTTTTATTGGCTTCTTTCCTGCGATGATCGGTGGGTATTGTTTATCCATTTGAAGCTAATTCCCAATTTTTTCTCGGCCATGCAGTGCCGTGAAATCAATTACCGGACCTTTAGGCACCACCCTAGACGGGTTTATGGTCTCATGGCTTTCATAATAATGCCTTTTTATGTGCTCCATATTAACCGTTTTGGCGATACCGGATTGCTGGTAAAGTTCGCGCAAATATCCAGAAAGGTTGGGGTAATCAGCGATGCGGCGGATATTACATTTAAAGTGTCCCACATACACTGCATCAAACCGGACCAGCGTAGTGAACAGACGCCAATCTGCCTCTGTAATTTTATTACCTGTTAAGAAGCGTTTTGAAGAAAGAATACCTTCAAGCCAGTCCAACGTATCAAATAGCGGGGTGACTGCTGCCTCATAGGCTTCTTGCGTGGTGGCGAAACCACATCGATATACGCCATTGTTTAGGGTGGTATAAACACGATCATTAAGCCTATCAATTTCGGACCTTAAATGTTCAGGGTAGTATTCACCTTGCAACGCCCCAATTTCATCAAACGCTGAATTGAACATGCGAATGATTTCGGGTGACTCATTTGAGACAATTGTTTTTGTTTTTTTATCCCATAAAACTGGAACGGTGACGCGGCCAGAATAGTCTGGGTTAGCCTGAGTATAGATTTGATACATAAACTGTGCACCATTAACGGTGTCAGGAGCCAAGCCTTTTCCAACATCAAACGTCCATCCATTCTCAGCCATGTACCAATGAACTATCGAGATGGAAATCATATCTTCCAAGCCCTTCAGGGCGCGAAATATCAAGGTACGATGTGCCCACGGGCAAGCGAGCGAAACATAGAGGTGATAGCGCCCCGCCTCTGCCTTGAACCCACCCTCTCCACTTGGTCCGGCGGCACCATCGGCGGTAACCCAATTTCTAAATTGCGGCGCTCTTCGCACAAAATGTCCACCAGTAGCTTTGGTGTCATACCACTGATCAACCCATTTTCCGTCCTGTAGTAAACCCATATTCTTGTCCTTAATTTAATGATCTTTTGGTTTGATGAAACGGTTGTTCCTTAAATCAGAAAACGCTTGATTTAACTCTTCTTTGGTATTCATAACTATTGGCCCGTGCCACGCGACAGGCTCTTTTATAGGCGTGCCAGCAACTAGCAAAAAACGTAGTCCGTGAGGACCAGCCCTAACTACAATCTCCTCACCTGTACCAAATTGTACCAACGTACGATTGCCAGACATATCCCTGATATTTAGTTCTTGCCCTAAAACCTCTTTCTCTAACAATACGCCTTTTGGGGATGACGCATCTGCAAATTTACCTGCTCCTTCAAAAATGTAAGCAAAAGTATTTCTGTATGTGTCCACTTTGAAGGATTTCTGGCAACTTTCTGGAATTGTAATATCCAGGTAAAGCGGATTAGCAGCTATTCCGTCCACTGGACCTCGTCGGCCCCAAAACTCGCCAGTGATTACCTTCACTATCGTACCGTCATCATCTGTTATCTCTGGTATTTCAGCGCCCCCAACATCCTGATACCTTGGAGCCGTCATTTTTAGACTGCCAGGCAGGTTTGCCCAGAGTTGAAATCCATGCATCTGCCCTTTGACATTCCCGGTTGGCATCTCTTGATGCATAATTCCGGATCCAGCAGTCATCCACTGAACATCACCCGCGCCAAGTTTCCCACTGTTACCAAGGCTATCGCTATGGTTGACAGCGCCACTTAAAACGTAAGTAATTGTTTCAATTCCCCGGTGTGGGTGCCATGGAAAACCACCCACAAAGGCTTCTGGATTGTCATTTCGAAAATCATCAAAGAGCAAAAACGGATCAAAAAATTCTGGTTGATAAAAACCAAATGCGCGGTGCAGATGAACACCAGCACCTTCTAAAGTTGGGCTTGCGATGCTGGTTGAAATAGCTGGCCGAATAGACAAATTAGACTTCCTTTTTCGCTTCTGTAAAGGCTATTTAGTTGTTTTTGCTTTGATTAGAAGTTCTAAAAATAAGAACCTTCGTCCTATTTGATCGAACCTAACCAGCCCTTGCTTGTAAACAGTTTAGAATGGAGTTCATGAAACGAATCCCTATTGACCCGAGATTGCTCCAAAGAGAGATAATTTATATCTCTAACGGCAACCAAATTAAAAGCACAAACTACCTACAGAAATTTATACTCCAGACTCTGGTTACCTAATTTTTACAACTAGAACAATGTATTAAAAAGAGGCCTTATAGCTTCAAAAATGATAACGGCTGAAAAGTTACTATTGATTTTTCCTAATATTAAATCAGAAAATTTACTTAATTACCAAATTCATTGACAACAAAGTGCCTGAGCTTGATGTATTGATATTCTATTTTTAAAAATACTTCGTCTCATCAATGTACATAGTTCTAAATTGGAGAACATCATGGGGCAACTAGAAGACTTAAAATTGTTTTTGTTTGTGGTAGAATATCGAAATATTTCGAAGGCCGTAGATAAGCTTAATATTGCAAAATCAGCAGTTAGTAGAAGATTGCAGTTGTTGGAAGATCGCTATTCAGCCACATTGATAAACCGATCTCCCGGTAATTGGAACGTTACTGAAGTTGGTCAAGAGTTATACCAACGAGCTATCACAACTGTTGGAGATTTCGAAGAAATTGACGCAGACTTTAAGAGTACTCTAACTACTATTTCTGGCCCATTAGCTATTTCAGTTCCGCGCGATTTTGGGCTCTCATTTTTAAGCGCTACATTAGTTGATTTTCATAAAAAATATCCTGATACCCAGCTCAATATTGATTTTGATGACCAGTTTATTGATCTTGAAATTGACAATTATGACTTTGCGATAGGAATTAGTCCTAAAATTCGAGAATGCGTAATCACCAAAGATTTGGGCGTCGCAAAACATTACCTTTGCGCATTACATTCGTACATCAAAGAATACGGAAAACCGGGAAACTTAAAGCAATTAAAGTTACATAAACTAATCCATTATGGACCAGCAAAACGCGGAAGACGGACGTTTATTTCTGAAAGTACTAAAAAAATGATGCGTTTGATTTTTCAAGAAATAAGGGCAGTATGTAAAAAGAACTGTGTTTAACAATTTTTTCAGTTTATTAAGATTACAATTTTTAGAACAGTTAGGTCTAAAGTTTAAGGCTAGAAAAATCTGCCTAATATTTGTCTCTCGGGAATAACAATTAATACAAGAGAGATAAAATGTTAAAAGCTTCTAATAATGATTATGGTGTGATTACAAAAGCGTTTCATTGGGTGTTTGCAGTTATTATTTTTTGGCAATTACATACTGGCCTAAATCTTCACAACATAGAATTTTTGACTGAAAAAGGACCATTCATCTGGTTTCACCAAATTACTTGGACACTAATATTTGCTTGATCGCATTTCGCCTTATCTGGCGTTTCTACAATAGGCCAAAGTTTGAGGAGACGCTGCCAAAGATACATAAAATAAACTCTAAAATTGTACAGGTTATTTTGTACGCCCTGTGTATTTGGTTGCCCGTCCAAGGTGCCCTGATGACTTGGGTTGGGGGATACGATGTTTACCTAGTCGGTTTGGTGAAGGTTCCCGCTTTGGTCGCTGTTAATAGGGAATTGTATCCAACATTTGTTGATTTTCATTACGTAACTTCTTTGACACTTTTGACTCTGACACTTCTTCATATCTCGGCAGGTTTGTACCACCAATATATGATAAACGATGAATATGGCGTGTGGCAGAGAATTGCTATCCACTTTTGGAAGTCACAAGATCACACAAAGTAAAATTTTTATTTGTATAAACTTCGAATACGGACAAACTCTGAAAGGGAAAAACATAGAAAACTACGTAGTCACTTTTACGATATCAACACCTTTTGAAGAATGGGCCAAGGCCCACGACAGTAGCATTGATGGTCAAAAAGAGGTAGGAATAACTTCTATTTACAAAGGTTTTTTAAAAGATGGTTCGACTTAGATTTGTTCTATTATGCAAGCAAGGACTGGCCGATTGGACGTATTCATGGCTGAAAATGCAGAGACGGTTGCAGCTTCAGCACATGTATTGGAAAGCATCGTGATCTCCACTTATAAAGCCTGAGCTAGCTATATTTTACTAATTAACACTTATGGCCTGTAATCTTTGAAAAATTACAACTTATGAATTTATCGCTGGCTTAAGAATTATGCCCAACTGTTTGCCTATCGAAATCGGTTAAAAGGCAAGTTCTAGAGAGATGTTTTTGAAATAATCCACTGAACTTACAGCTGACCTTCAAGAACCATTAATCACACAGAATTTAGGCTTCAAAGACTATGTTTACAGCATCCAAGGTCCGTAAAAAATTTACCGAGTATTATAAGTGGTTTTGCAACTTTTTATAGGAGTTTCACAAATACGGTTATGCGCCGTGCCAACGCTGCAGCAACCAATACCATTGCTCTGGATGCTCCAGAATACGGGCCGACAACAGGTCATTAAACGTCTGTGTCATCTTTAGAACGTCACTATGTGGTATTTCAGGTTCAAATTGCACTTCAAACTCTTGTCCGTCACCAATTCGCAGGCCAAAGGCGGGCACCATTACAAGATCATATTTTAATGCCAGACGCGCTGCCGCTAGTGACGTGAGAGCTGGTTGACCCAAAAATGGCAGTTTTGTGCCATCATCAGCCTTCTCATCCAAAAGGATCGCTATGAAGCCGCCTGTCTTTAAATGGCGGATCATCTCTCGCGTGCCGTTACTCCCCGTTTGGACAATTGGCTGCCCCCCACCTTGAATTCCCTTCGACAAGCGACGCTGGTAATGGCGGTTAGACTGCGGCCTATAAACCGCTCCGGTTTCCAACCCTTCGGCAATTAGGACGCCGCGGATCGCTTCCCATTGACCGAAGTGTCCAGAAACAATGAGAGCACCTTTGCCCTGTGCACGTGCATTTTTTAACGTTTCAAGGCCAGGGCCAGATATTTTGAAGGAATTATTTTGGGCTAAGAACTCAGCGCAATGATAAATTTCAAAGAGCGTTTGGCCCATCTTACGACCCATTGAACGACCTATTTTCATACGGTCTGACTTTGGCATATCTGGGAAGATGCGCCGGAGCTCACGATCAAAACGACGCGTCGCAATTGGGAAAAACCGGATGACCAAAGCGAATACATTGCCCAAGGAGCGTGATCTCTTATCAAAGCTCCGCCATCGAGAAATCGTTAAAGCCGCAAAAAGGGGACCGTAGCGCAAATGATGCCACATATATATTGTAAAACGCTTTATCATCCAAACCTTATGATATGATTGAATAGGTTCGCCAAGCGAAAATACCTACATTCAACATATTAAATACAGAAAGTTTTTACGACCTGACTGGGCAGTGTAACATAGAGGCTATAAAAGTCTTTTATAGTGCCTAAATAATATGAAATATTTAAGGTATATTTAATCACAACGTACGCAAACCGTTTATAGTCTGTTCAGACACCGGCTCATAGGAATTGGATAACCGCTATCTTATAAGAGCTTTCCAACGAGTTGCATCCTTAAATCATACATTGGGAGAATATGCTGCCGGATTAACCAAACTCGGTCGACCATCGAGCCTCATTTCAGTATTGATTGGCGCATTCTTGGCGATCACGCGTCCCTTCCGAACGACTGCCAAGCGGTGCGCTCTTAGACGGATGGCTTCTAAACTATCGCTGGCCTGAAGAAGATTGAAATTCGCAGTGCATCCCAGATCGAGTCCATAGCCATCAAGCCCCATGATCCGGGCTGAATTTTTTGTGACGGCATCAAAGCACCAAGCCATATCTTCGCGGCTAGAAAGCTGTCCAACATGTAGCCCCATTAATGCAACATCCAGCATATCTGCGCGCCCCAGAGAATACCACGGGTCCATCACGCAATCAGAGCCAAACCCAATCGTAATACCAGCATCGCGCAATTCACGCACTCTGGTCTGACCACGCCGCTTGGGATAGGCATCGTGGCGGCCCTGTAACATAATATTGATAAGAGGGTTCGGGATGGCATTCACTCCGGCTTCGACCATCAGAGGAATAAGTTTAGACACATAATAGTTGTCCATTGAATGCATCGATGTGAGATGTGACCCTACAACTCGGCCCTGAAGACCCAAGCGTTGTGTCTCATAGGCCAATGTTTCTATATGCCGACTCATGGGGTCATCGCTTTCGTCACAATGCATGTCGACCATCAAACCGCGCTCTGCTGCAATTTCGCATAGTATCCTGACAGAGTCTGCACCTTGGCTCATAGTACGCTCAAAATGGGGGATACCACCGACAATATCAACTCCCATATCAAGAGCACGGATCGTGTTATCCATAGCCGTAGGGTCGCGCAGCACTCCGTCCTGAGGAAAAGCAACAAGCTGAAGGTCGAGATAGTCTTTAACCGTTTCTCGCACATGTAAAAGTGCCTGCACGCCTTTCAAATCATTATCGCATGTGTCGACATGTGACCGGATAGCCCCCATACCCATCGAAACTGCTAGATCGCAATAGCTTAAAGCGCGCTCTACAATATCCTCAATTGTCTGAATAGGCTTAAGTTCACTCCATAGGCCAATCCCTTCAAGCAATGTGCCCGAGATATTCATCCTCGGAGTACCCAGCGACAGGGTTGCATCCATGTGGAAATGTGGATCAACAAACGGTGGTGCCACAAGCTGGCCATTTGCATCGATTATTTCGCCGGCTTGTGCCGTGATAGTACGCTCAACTGCGGCAATCTTACCGCCTTGACAGGCAATATCCATATTCCGCCTGCCATCAGGCAAAGCAGCATTCTTCATGATTAGGTCGAACATAAAAGCTCCTATCGTTGCCCTTTGAACCAAGGCGTCAATAACGCCCGTGGATAATCAGCGCTACGCGCGACAATCACAAGAGCAAAGATCGATAATACATAAGGCGCGGCCAGAAAAACCTGACTGGGAACAAGTGCACCGACTTCAGTCTGAAGCCGAACCTGCAGCGCATCGAATGCTCCGAACAAAAGCGCACCAAGTAGGGCTTTGCCAGGTCGCCAACTCGCAAAAATGACGAGTGCGATACAGACCCAGCCCCGCCCATTCACCATGCCAAAGAAAAATGCATCAAAAGCAGACATTGTCAAAAATGCCCCACCCAAAGCCATAAGTGCAGATCCAGCGACCACAGACCCTATGCGGAACGCATAAACGCTTAGCCCTTGGGCATCGATGCTATTTGGATTGTCGCCCACGGCCTTGATAGCCACACCCAAAGCCATGCGGTTGAAAACATACCAGACAAGCCCAACCATAAAAAGCGCAAGCCATGTCATAGCAGTTTGCTGAAACAAAACTGGCCCAAAAAACGGCAAATCCGACAAGATTGGGATATCAAGAGGGCGGAAGGGCTCAATCCTTGGAGGAGATGTGACAGTCGGCAAAGCGGTGCGATAAGAAAAGTAACTGACAGACGTTGCAAAGAGGGTTACGCCAAGACCAGAGACGTGCTGGGACAGCCCAAGTGGTACGGTTAAAATTGCATGAATTAAGCCAAAAAAGCCACCTGCCAAAGTCGCAAACAAGACGCCACCCCAAAGTCCTGCACCCAGCCAGACAGCCATCCAACCTGTCATAGCTCCAGCGACAAATATGCCTTCTATTCCAAGATTAAGCACACCCGATTTTTCACAAATCAAAGCACCTAATACGCCAAATATAAGAGGCGTTGCAATCCGCAAGGAAGCGGCCCAAAAGCTTTCGCTGAGCAGAATTTGTAGGATATCCATCATTGCATAACCTCTTTTTTCTGGGTCACTCGCACGAATTTAAACCGAGCGAAAAATCCTCCTAACAGAACACAAAGTAATGATGTAGAGACGACTAGATCCTCAAGGTATGATGACACGCCCATCGCGCGGCTCATACTGTCTGCACCAACAAAAACAGAAGCTATAAAGATCGCTGCCGCGACAACGCCTAAAGGTGACAGACCTGCCAGCATCGCAACCACAATTCCGGTGTAGCCAAATCCAGGCGATAAATCTGACGTAAGATAGCCCTTCAATCCAGCAACCTCACTGACACCTGCCATTCCAGCCAGTGCCCCCGAGACAATAGCCGCACTCATCAATGTGCGATTGACACGAATACCGGCATGACGCGCGGCAGAGGCATTTTCGCCGATAGCGCGCAATTTTAGGCCCCAGACCGACCGTACGAGCATGAATTGTGCAATAACCGCACAGACTAGAGCAATAATAAGACCCGAATGAATGCGCATCCGGTCCATCAAAGTGGGCAACATTCCCTGATCCAAAATAGGCGAACTTTGTGGCCAACCAAGGCCCATTGGATCTTTGAGTGGGCCTTCCAACATATACTGCAAAAAAAATAAAATAATGAAGTTGAGCAAAAGCGTCGTCACCACTTCATCAGCACCAAATTTTGTCTTTAGAACTGTTGGGATCACCATCCCTGACGCACCAGCAGCACATCCCATCACCATTATGATAGGGATCAGAAACATACCTGAAACATCAAATACACCGGTCCCAACGGCGACTGCTCCCATCGCTCCAAGATAAAGTTGCCCTTCTGCACCGATATTCCATAGCCGCGCACGAAAGGCCAAGGCTGCGGCCAGGCCAGTAAAGATCAGAGGCGTGGCGCGGGTCAACATCTCGGAAAAAGCAAACTTTGAGCCGAACACGCCTTTGAACATTTCGAAATAAGACGCACCAATTGGAGCGCCAGAAAGCGTCAAAGGGATGGCAGCAAGCAATAGGGAAATTACAGCTGAAAAAACAGGAATTCCATAGGTCATTAGCGCAGAGGATGATTGTCTAGGCTCGATCCGGATCATGCTGCGTCTCCCACCATTAAAAGCCCCAACTCCGCCCGATCGCGCGTTTTGGCCAAGGTCAACTGGCCATCATGAATAACCATTATCCGATCCGATAGGCTTAGTATCTCATCAAGATCTTCTGAAATCAGCACGACGCCCGCCCCTCGAGCTCGAGCTTCCAAGAGCCGCTTTGCGACATCTGCAGCGGCGCCCATATCCAACCCACGGGTCGGCTGATTGGCTAAAATAAGTTTTGGTTTGCGCTTAAAGACGCGAGCAAGGATCAGTTTTTGAATATTACCACCCGATAGAAGCCGCGCAGGGGCTTGTGTCCCGGGACCGCGCACATCGTACTCGACGCTCATTTTTTCTGCGCTTGCCTGAATTGCATCCCACTTTAAAAGTCCGTACCGTTGCACCTCTTGATCATCCAGACACTCTATAATCATATTCTCCGCAACACTCATTGCACCAACGATCCCATCGCGGTGCCGGTCTTCTGGAATGCGACCCACGCCCGCATCCACCATTACGGAGGGGCGCCCGTCTTTAATCGTAATACCGTCAACAAGTATGTCACCTGAATTTAGTCCAAGCATGCCCGAAATCGCCCCGGCAAGAGCGGTCTGCCCATTACCAGACACACCTGCGATGCCCAGAATTTCACGTTTATTTACAACCAGATCAATGCGTTCCAAAGACTCCCTACGGGAGCGCCCTGCAGCGCTGACCCGCTCAAAGCGCAGAATTGGTTTGCCGGGCAGCATTAGCTCGCGCGTGTGCTCTTCCGTCTCGGCACCAACCATCATGCGCGCAATCTTGCTCTCATCAGCTTGGGATGTGGCAATTTCACCAACTTTAGCACCGTGCCGCAGAACCACGATCCGATGCGAAAAGGCGAGAACTTCGCGCAGTTTGTGGGAAATAAAAATTACGGACAGACCACTTTTGGTCATCGTGCCAATATTTTTGAAAAGCGTATCTGCTTCTTGGGGCGTCAAGACGGCTGTAGGCTCGTCTAAAACAAGTATTTTCACGTTGCGGTAAAGCGCCTTGAGAATTTCAATACGCTGTCTTTCTCCAACAGTCAGTCGCCCAACTGGAACAGTGAGCGGCGCACTCAGCCCACTTTCTTTCATGATTTCTTGAACCTTGTCCCGCGCAGCGGCCTTATACCGTCTAAGTCCGTTCAAGCGCTCAGAACCAAGCATAATATTGTCAAGCGCATCCAAATTTTCAGCCAACGCAAAATGCTGATGCACCATGCCAATTCCCGCTGCGATTGCCGCTTGAGGATTCCCAAGGGACAGCGGAACTAATACACCAGAGGCATCCTCAATATCCACACTGCCCGATTCCGGCATATAGTGGCCAAAAATCATATTCATCAGCGTGGTTTTACCCGCCCCATTTTCACCCAACAACGCGAGCACTTCACCACGATAAAGATCAAGACTAACGTCACGATTAGCAACAACCGAGCCAAACGTCTTTGAGAGCCCATTAAGAGCCAGAACTTTTCGTGAATTCATTTGAATGATGGCCGGCACGCGAATGCCAGCCCTACTACATTAATTGTCAGATGCTGGGGCATCATCGTTGACGCTAACCCTGAATGATCCATCAAGGATTTGGGCCTCTTTAGCTTTTACAGCTGAAACTACATCAGCCGGCACTAAGCTTTCATCAAGAACCATTGAACCGCCACCAAACTCCATAAAGCTGTATTGGCCGTAATCGGCGGCCTCAAAGCTCCCACTAGCAACCTGAGAAACGGCTTTGTCTATCGTCGCTTCCATGTGCCATATCGCAGAGGCAAGAATCGTTCCGGGGTAATCGTTGGACGTATCGATAACATTTCCAATAGCTTTGGCTCCACGCTCGACTGCTGCATCGGATACGCCATAGCGCTCAGCATACATAATGTCTGCACCTGCATCCATCATTGCAAATGCACTTTCTTTGGCTTTCGGTGGGTCGTACCAGCTATCGATAAAGTTTACGATAAATTTAACGTCCGGATTAACATCTCGTGCTCCATCCATGAAGGCATGCATCAGGCGGTTAACTTCGGGGATTGCATATCCACCAACCATTCCGATGACATTGGATTCTGTCATCGAGCCTGCAACCATGCCCGTCAGATATGAAGGCTCATGAATAAAATTATCAAAAACTGAAAAATTCGGTGCTTCGGGTGCAAGCGAAGACCCCATAACAAAAGCCGTTTCAGTATAATCTTTTGCCACTTTACGCGCCGCACGCTCAAGTCCAAAGACTTCGCCTATAATAAGATGCTGCCCTTGCTCGGCGTACTCACGCATCACGCGCTCATAATCCGTATTGGCGACATTTTCCGAAAATGTATAGTCAATATCTCCACGCTCAGCAGCGGTGTTTAGCGCCTTGTGAATCCGGCTGATCCATTGTTGTTCTACTGGTAGAGTATAAATCCCAGCAACTTTAATTTTCTCAGCGACAGCAATGCCAGTTGACGCCACCAAACCAATACTCGCTGCCACAGCGAGCATTAGCCTCCGGCCCATTTTCCGCTTAAGTAGCATATCATTCTCCTTGTTATTATTACACGATCTTGGAGTCGTTCGATTTCTTGGTCAATATTGCGATATGCCTAGGCGCATTCACAACAGACAATATTGCGAATCTGATCTAAACTCGCTTCATAACGATAATAGTTGATGGCTTTTTAGGCTATCAAAATATTTACCAAAAGATCAAACATTGTAAAATCCCCGATTGCAGGAGCAAATTATCAACCGATGCAGTTTGCATCAAGTTAGTCTTTGCGGATAACGTCCACTTCAGTTTTAAGGTTCAAAGTTAATATATCATTTGGACCATCGCCAATTTTGACAGCTAAGACATCTCTCTGATAGGAGCTCTATATTACTGAACCTTTGACTTCTGAGCTGATCCTTGAAACAAAACGCCTTATTCTACGCTTTCGAGCAAGATGCGACCAAACTCAGTTTTCATCCGGTCCAACTAAGGATTTAACTTCAGCTTGAACCTCTTCCATCACCAGCAATATTGTATCGGGTTCGCCAACAACCTCCATGCAGGCAACAGCATCATCAACAAATGAGTTAATTGGGTAAACAGATAAAACTGCACGGACAGCCTGAGCGGTACTAGCATTTATACGCAGAACTTTGCCGTACATTGTTTGTTTGGCGACACTATCTGATGGGAAATTTGTATCGCAATAATCAAACCATCCCCATACCCCATACCCCATAGCGGGCTGTGCATACAGACATCTGCGTTCAAATGAGGGGTTAATCCAATCAAAATCTTAACTTATCTCCTACATAGCAAAGCAGGTTTGCCTTATTATTTGCCACCTCAAGGCTCGGTCAATTAAGCCTTTATTTTAGATTATGGCCAAAATATGAATTAGTTCTGGGGTCTTACAAATTAGTTTTCATGTTTTGATCAACTCTGCAGTGATTTGTAAAACTGTTTACTTATCAAGAAAACCCATGCTTATCTTGCCCATAAACAAGACTAACCTAAGGCCTCGTATATAATTGGGCAAAGAGTCTGTATCAAAATTGGACTGGAAATAATCGATGTATGGTGAAATCGAAGGCACAGGCTTTGAAATATTAGATCCGCAGTTTACAAAATGTGTCACGGGGCATGGCCGGGTGGAAAGGCTCTGGACAGGTGCTCGCTGGACAGAGGGGACCGTTTGGTTTGCCGCTGGAAGATACCTTTTGTTTTCTGATATCCCCAACAACCGTATGATGCGTTGGGATGAAACCGATGGCAGTGTCTCGCAGTTTCGCACACCAAGTAATTATAGCAATGGAAATACTCTGGATCTGCAAGGCCGGCTGATTACATGCGAACATTTAAGTCGCCGGGTCACTCGGACAGAATACGATGGATGCATCACAACGATTGCTGACAGCTATCAGAATAAACGGCTGAATTCACCAAATGACGTTGTCGTTAAATCGGATGGATCAATCTGGTTTACCGACCCAACTTACGGCATTCTGAGCGATTATGAAGGGCGATCAGCTGAGCCCGAACAAAACGGATGTCATGTCTATCGTGTCGCTTCGGATACAGGAGAGATCACAGCAGTGGCGACAGATTTTGTCAAACCTAATGGCATCGCATTTAATCGCGATGAAAGCGCACTATTCGTGTCTGATACGGGTGCATCGCACAATCATAAAGGGCCAAAGCATATTCGCAGATTAGAGCTCAACCCAGACGGCAGGACTTTGGGCCAAAGCACAATTTTTGCTGACTGCAGCGCAGGACTGTTTGACGGATTTTGTTTCGATCTTGAGGATAGAATTTGGTCCTCCACGGCTGAAGGCGTGCATTGTTTCGCACAAGACGGACATTTGATCGGTAAAATCCTTATCCCTGAAATGGTCGCAAATCTGTGTTTTGGCGGTGCGGCCCTCAACAGGCTTTTTATCGCCGGCACGACATCTCTTTATGCAGTTTATCTTGGAGTAAACGGGCACTAATCTAAAGTAAATGATATTCTTTTGCAAAAAGCAGAACTCTGATTTCATGAGGTTTTGAATATTAAGTTTCTTAGAGGTCGTGTTTAGTGTAGCTCTTGAGAATTGAGATTAAGAGAAGCAGTTGAACATGAGCGATGAAAAGATCTACGTCCCCCCTCACGTCTGGAAATCGGAAGTTAAAAACGGTGGCAAATTTTCAAAAATCAACCGTCCAACAGCGGGAAGTACCCATGATGCGCCACTTGCAGTAGGAAAACATCCACTACAGCTCTATTCGCTGGGTACACCCAATGGCGTCAAAGTCACAATCCTACTCGAAGAACTGCTAGCACTTGGGGAAACCAACGCGGAATATGATGCCTGGTTGCTCAGGATCAATGGTATGCAATTTGGAAGCGGTTTTGTCGATATTAACCCAAATTCAAAAATCCCTGCTCTCGTAGACCACAGCGGTAAAACTCCAATGCGGATTTTTGAGTCCGGAGCAATCTTGATGTATTTGGCAGAAAAATTTGAGGCATTTCTTCCGACTGACCCAAACGAGCGTCCAGAGATGCTCTCGTGGTTGTTTTGGCAAATGGGAAGTGCCCCATTTCTTGGAGGCGGGTTTGGGCATTTCTATGCTTATGCACCTGAAAAATTCGAGTACCCAATCGATAGATATGCTATGGAAACAAAACGCCAGCTAGACGTGCTTGATAAAAATCTTCAAAATCGTACCTATATCTGCGGTCAAGAGTATAACATCGCCGATATGGCGATCTGGCCTTGGTATGGGCAATTGGTGCTAGGCCGGCTCTATAATGCAGCGGAATTTTTAGATGTTAAATCTTATAAGAATGTCTGCCGTTGGGCCGAAATGATCAACAATAGACCAGCAGTCAGAAGAGGACGAATTGTCAACAAAACCTCTGGTCGTTTAGAGCTTCAACTGCGCGAGCGTCATGATGCCAGTGATTTTGACGAGAGGACCCAAGACAAACTAGAAGCAAAGTAACTCAAACGCATCCAAGCAAACCCCTCCATCAAGCGGGTTGCATCCTGCAAAAAATGCGGCAAGCTTGTAGAACGGATCAGATTGCAAAAAGGATAGTCCAGATGGACGAGGAAAATGACCTCGTAATTCGTGGTGGTAAGATCGTAACACCCAGTGGTATCATCCAGAGTGATATGGCGATCAAAAACACAATCATTTCTGCGACCGGTCACAACTTAGGGGATGCAAAAGTAGACGTCTCAGCTCACGGAAAGTTCATCATGCCCGGCGGTGTAGATTCCCACGCCCATATCGAACAGATGTCGGGCATGGGTCAAATGAATGCAGATACTTTTGAGACGGCTACGCGCTCTGCAGCAATGGGAGGAACAACCAGCATCATCTCGTTTGCAGCGCAGACCGCAGGGCAAACTTTATCCGACACAGTCGCCAATTACGCCGCGCGCGCCAGACGAGGCGCAATGATTGACTTCGCATTTCATCTCACAATTACGGATATGACTGTTTTAAATTTTGAAGACGATCTTGCGGCATTGATCGCAACCGGGCATCGATCGCTCAAGTTTTTCACTACTTACAACATTCAGCTCAGCGACCAAAAAATCCTCAAAGTTCTCACTTTGGCTCGCAAATATGGCGCATTAGTGGGTGTGCATGCGGAAAACGACGCTATTATCTCTAATGCCAAAGAGCAATTGCTGAGCGCGGGGCACAAGGCACCACGATACCATGCCCAATCGCGTCCTAGGGTCGCGGCGATTGAAGCAGTCGAACGGATATGTCGATTTGCGCAATACCTCGATCAACCAGTGATGTTATTTCATCTTTCCACCTCCGAAGGGGCAAGCGCCGTGAAAGCTGCCCAAGCACGCGGCGCACCCGTCTTGGCGGAAACCTGTCCACATTATTTATTCATGACCGAAGAAGTGCTGGATCAACCAGGCCTGGAGGGGGCGAAATTCATGTGTTCGCCACCACAGCGGACAACGACCGATCAGAACGCGCTTTGGCAGGCTCTAAAAGAGGGCACGCTCGCGCTTGTCTCTTCCGTCCACGCTCCTTATCGCTATGACGAAACTGGTAAGCTCTCGGCAGGGCCAGATGCAGTATTTAATGAAATTGCCAATGGCCTGCCAGGTCTGGAGACCCGATTACCACTTATGTTTGACGCGATGGTTTCGCGATGCGAGCAAGGTGCGCAGGCCTTTGCCCAAATCACAGCAACAGCACCAGCCAAGCTTTATGGTTTGCAAAAGAAGGGTGCACTTGTCGCAGGTATGGATGCAGATATTGTGATCTGGGATCCAGATCGAAAAGTGACCTACGGCGCAAATGATCTTAGTGATAATGTGGGATATAACCCTTGGGAGGGTCGCACTGTCAAAGGCTGGCCTGAGAATGTGGTTTTACGTGGGAAATTCCTGGTCAAAGATGGTCAATTTCTTGGCTCAGTTGGTGCGGGAAACTGGATAGACCGGCCAGAGCTTGCGACCAAGCCCTCAGGCGGTTCACGACAAGAGTTCAGGACATGATTGGACAAAAATCTCTTATTATCATTAACCCAAACACCTCGCAAAGTGTGACCGACGGTATCGACAGTGCTGTGCAACCGTTGCGTCGCTTTGGCATTCCAATACGCTGTCTAACAATTGCAGAGGGGCCTCTTGGGATCGAGAGCCAAAAACAGGCTGACCTTACCATCGCACCAATGTTATCGCTGGCAGCAAGGCAAACAGATGCGGCCGGATATGTCATAGCCTGCTTTGGTGATCCAGGACTGCATGCCTTGCGCGATCAAACCCCACTTCCAGTTGTCGGCATTCAGGAGGCAGCGGTAACAACAGCCCTTAACTTGGGTCAACGCTTTGGTGTCATTGCGATCATGTCAAATTCGATACCACGTCACTTGCGCGCTTTTGGGGCGATGGGGGTTCTAGATCGCCTCGCCGGAGATCGCGCTCTTGGCCTTGGCGTCACAGATCTTACTGATCGTGATAAAAGTTTGAATGCAATGATTGCCACAGGCCTTAGTTTACGCGATGAAGACGGGGCAAACGTGTTGATAATGGGGTGTGCTGGTATGGCCCATTACCGTAGTATTCTGGAAGACGCTACTGGTCTTCCTGTCGTCGAACCATGTCAGGCTGCTGTTAGTCTTGCTTTGGGTCAAATCACCTTAAACCTAAGTCACAAATCTGGGAATAACATTTATTCTGGATGAAAGCACAAAAGGAATTTCCACTATCACAGCGACACCATTTTTACCAGATGGCGCGTTAGACTTTCATAGCCTTGAGCAAATGGTCAAAGTCTATATTGAAAAGGGTGCAACCGGCCTGACAATTCTCGGGATGATGGGGGAAGCGGAAAAATTATCTTCCCAAGAAAGCATTGAGGTCATTAAAACTGTGACCAAGAATTGCAATGTACCCGTGATTGTCGGTGTCTCAGCATCTGGGTTTTCGGCGATGACCATGGTGAGTGATGCCGCTATGGAGGCCGGCGCAACAGGGGTTATGGTCGCGCCACCGTCTCGGCTTCGGAAGGATGCACAGATATTACCAAGATACATCGGAGGCGCTTGGTAAAATTCCTTTTGTCTTGCAGGATTTCCCACTTGCAAAAGGCGTCATCATATCGCCCTCAGTGATTTTGAAAATTGTGGAAGATTGCGCAAATTGTGTCATGCTCAAACATGAGGATTGGCCCGGGCTAGAAAAGATTACGCAGTTGCGACAGGCCTCGGATGCCGGCGCTCGGCGCATTTCGATCCTGTGTGGAAATGGCGGCATGTATTTGTTGGAAGAACTGCTACGCGGTGCTGACGGTGCTATGACTGGTTTTGACTACCCTGAAATAATGTCACAAGTGATGAATGCCTTTAATACGGGCAACTTAGATCTGGCATGGGACATTTTTGACGCTTATCTACCGATGATCCGTTACGAGGCCCAACCGGGAATGGGCCTGTCAATCCGCAAATACTCTCTAACAAAACAAGGCGTGATCGCGCATCCGACATTGCGTAAACCCAGAACTTTACTAACTCAGGACACAATTAGTGAAATTGATTCCCTAGCCCAGCGCCAAGAGAAACGGCTACGCGAGCTTGGAGTTTGACGAGCTTTCTAGAGTTTGGGGACCTAGGAGCTGCCATTCGGTGTTAAACCAATGTCAGTGGCGCGAAAGGAAGTCTGATACGCGCTCTAATCCAGCAGTCAAAATTTCAAAATTATTAGCATAACCGATCCTGACATATCCCTCCATGCCAAGCGCAGACCCTGGTGTGAACATCACACCTGTTTCCTGCAAAAGTGCTATACAAAAATCATAAGACGTCATCTCTAAACCCAGCTTGACGAGCGCAGTTGTGCCAGAATCCGGTTTTATCCACGACAATTTGGGTTCCCCTGCGATCCAAGTTGCCAGATGCGCCAAGTTCCCACGCGTGATGCTGCGC
>JAQWKM010000046.1 GCA_029247845.1 Paracoccaceae bacterium
TTTACCGCATCCCAGCGCGCAGCGTTGATTGAGATAAACTGCGCATCTTGCTGAAAGCTTGTCCAAGACCCAGAGGTAAAATCCTGCAAACGCGTACCGATAGCCAGTACAACATCAGCTTCTTCAGCCATAGCATTGGCAGAAGAGGATCCAGTCACGCCTATGCCGCCTACATAGGCCGGAAGATCATGAATAACGCCACCGTAGCCCGCAATCGTTTCGCACATCGGGATACCACGCGCTTTTGCGAAATCTGCAACAAGCTCTTCCGCAAATGAATAACGCACACCACCACCTGATATGATTAACGGCTTTTTAGCCATTTTCAGCGTGTCGATAGCTTTAGCAAGCTGTTGAACATCTGGACGCGGCCTTGGGATCTTGTGAACTATTTGCGTAAAAAAGGCCTCTGGATAATCAAAGGCAATCTCTTGCGTGTCTTGACACAACCCAATGAAAGCAGGTCCGCAATCCGCAGGGTCAAGCATCGCCGCAATGGCTTGAGGAAAGGATGAGATGATCTGTTCGGGATGGGTAATGCGATCCCAATAGCGCGTTACCGGTTTGAAGCTTTCGTTCACCGTCATGGTTGGATTGTTGAAATGCTCAACCTGTTGCAACACCGGATCGGGCCGACGGTTGGAAAAAGTATCCCCCGATATAAGCAGAAGTGGCAATCGGTTCGAATGTGCCACGCCAGCGGCCGTCACCATATTAGTCGCACCCGGACCAACAGATGAGGTCGCCACCATAATCTGACGCCGGCGCTTTGCTTTGGCATATCCAATCGCTGCCAGTGCCATGGATTGCTCATTCTGACCACGCCATGTTGGTAGAGTATCCTGGACAGCTTCTAGAGCTTCTGCCAGACAGGTTACATTACCATGACCAAATATCCCAAAGACTCCAGCAAAGAGTGGGACGCGCTCACCATCGATTTCCGTAAACTGCTTGCACAGATAACGCACAACCGCTTGCGCCATCGTTAATCTCACGAAACCTTTTGCCATATCACGCTCCACATCTATTCTATTTATACACCATCGATGACAACTCACCTAAAGGATCAGAGGAATTGCTTAATAATATAAACCTTATTCGCGTTTTAATTTGCCAAATTCAATGAGTTTAGTTGCAATATAAACAAGGTTTGTTATGAATTGAAAGCAGAGTTTGCAACCGGTTGCAAAAAAGATTGGCAGTGGAATATGATATTGAACACCTTGAAAGAAAAGTGGAAAAACGGAGAAGCTACACTAAACGGTTGGTTATCAATCGGTAATTCTTTTACAGCTGAAATTATGGCCGAACAGGGCTATGACAGCCTTACCGTTGATATTCAGCACGGGTTTCTTGATTATAATGATGCAAAGGGCATGCTTCAGGCGGTCCGCGCCAGTCACGTCACTCCAATGGTTCGTGTGCCTTGGCTTGATCCCGGCACTATCATGAAGTCGCTAGATGCAGGCGCCT
This sequence comes from Paracoccaceae bacterium, assembly GCA_029247845.1. Classification (GTDB taxonomy): domain Bacteria; phylum Pseudomonadota; class Alphaproteobacteria; order Rhodobacterales; family Rhodobacteraceae; genus LFER01. The sequence goes on from JAQWKM010000046.1 coordinate 1,474, forward strand.
ACGGCATCATATGTCCGATGATCAACACATCTGAACAGGCCAGCGCATTGGTAGACGCCATGCGCTATCCACCAGAAGGCAGCCGCAGTTTTGGGCCCACACGCGCCAATATTTCCGCAGGGACAAACTATGCAAGCGAGGCAAATGAAAACGTTGTTTCTTTTGCAATGATCGAAACGGAAGAGGCAGTCAAAAATGTAGATGCAATCTGTGCCACCAAAGGCCTAAATGGGATCTATATTGGACCTGCTGATCTTACATTAGGCGTAACCAAAGGCCGCTTAGCCCCAGGCTTTGACCGCGAAGAACCAGAAATGATCGATGTAATTAAAAGCATTCTAGCCGCTGCTAAATCGCATAACATCCGTGCAGGCATTCACTGTGGCACACCGCAATATGCAGCCAAAGCAATTGGCTGGGGATTTGATTTAACCACTATATCGGGCGATGTTCGCTTATTAGCAGCCAGCGCCGGAGCAAGCGTTAATCAAACCCACGAACTGATAGGATCAGACGTTAAAAGAAATGTTAGCAATGCAAAGAGTGGGTACTAATGACACATCTTGTAATTGCAGGTAAACTGCACCCTTCAGGTTTAAACTTATTGAAAAGCGCCAATACGATTACATTTGATTACGTCCCCGATATTGATGAGACATCATATCTAGAGTTTCTACCCAAAGCCGACGGCCTCGTTATTCGTACACAGCGTTTGACGGCCCAGCATATCGCTACCGCGCCCAATCTTAGGATCGTTTCACGCCACGGTGTGGGATATGATGCAGTTGACGGCCAGGCGCTAAAGATACGTAATATCCCACTTGCTATTGTGGGAGATGTCAATTCACGCTCCGTTGCCGAACATGCCATGATGCTGCTCCTAGCCGCCTCAAGATGCCTCGTGAAATCTGTCAACGCACTGCGCGCAGGAGATTGGGCACAACGCAATACTTTTGAACCAAAAGAAGTCTTTGGAAAAACGCTTCTGATTATCGGATATGGCCGGATCGGGCGTCATCTCTCAGAGCTAGCAAAGGCCTTTGGAATTAAAGTCTTGGCCTATGATCCGTTTTTGAGCAACGATGTATTTGATGGTATTACTCGCGTGAGGTCTATTACAGAGGGTCTGGAGAAAACTGATTTCGTGTCTCTGCATATTCCAAAAGCTGACGGTGTCATCCTTGGTGCAGCCGAGCTTGACCTGCTCCCGCGTCATGCAGTGATCATAAACACCGCCCGCGGCGGAACAATTGACGAAGCCAGTCTCATCGAGCGCTTAAAGCAGAATAAGATTGGTGCCGTAGGACTTGATGTCTTAGCCGATGAGCCACCTGCTAAGAATAATCCTCTGTTTCAATTCGACAACGTAATTATCACACCACATTCAGCTGGTTTGACCGAAGAATCCGCCGAACGAATGGCATTAGTTTGCGTGCAAAATACGCTTGATTATTTCAATGGTAAGCTTGATAAATCTTTGGTGGTAAACGGAATTTCATAAAGGAAAAATCATGAAAGTCGGTCTTATCGGTTCTGGATTCATGGGTCAGGCGCATGTTTTTGGTTTTGCAACAGCCCAGCGCGTATTTGACATGCCGGTCACGTTTAAAATGACCACTCTGGCGGACGCTACTCTGGCAATGGCCGAGAAAGCAAAAAAGGCCTTTGGATTTTCCAAGGCGACTGGAAATTGGCGCGACTTAATCGATGATCCACACATTAATGTCATCGACATAACCGCACCAAATGCCCTACATAAAGAGATGGCTCTGGCGGCAATCGCGGCAGGTAAACATGTATATTGTGAAAAACCCCTCGCGCCTCTTGCCGCCGATGCTTTGGAAATGGCCAAAGCCGCCGAAGCTGCGGGCGTAAAAACTCAAGTAGGCTTTAATTATCTAATGAACCCGATGCTCTCTCTTGCTCATGAGATGATTGCCTGCGGCGAACTTGGCGAAATATATTCATACCGCGGCGTGCATGCCGAAGATTATATGGCTGATCCAAATGGGCCTTATACCTTTCGACACGATCCCGTCGGTGGCGGCGCGTTGGTAGACATTGGCAGCCATGCCCTTGCGACAGCAGAATTTTTGCTGGGTCCAATCGCTAAAGTCATGGGGCACAGCAGAACGCTCATTCCAAAGCGCAAAGACAGCTCTGGTCATTTACACGATATAAAAGTTGATGACGTGACACATTGCTTTGTTGAATTTGCCACTGGCGCGACTGGCAGTATTGAGGCAAACTGGTGCGCAACTGGAAGAACGATGAAACATGATTTTGAAGTCTATGGCTCAAAAGGGTCATTACATTTCTCACAAGAACGCTTTAACGAACTCCATTATTTCAATAGGTCGGACGCCGCAGCATTGCGTGGATTTCGCCGGATCGAAGCCGGTCCAGATCATCCCCCCTATGGCAATTTCTGCGTAGCACCGGGCCATCAAATTGGCTTTAACGATCTAAAGGCCATTGAAATAAACGGATTTGCAAACGCAATCGCCGGCACCAGCAGTGAGCCATTCAATTTTCGGGCTGGCTGGCGGATCCAAAGTCTTGTTGAGGCAATCCAGCAGTCTTCCGCAGAAAATATTTGGATAGATACAGAGGCCACAGAATGAGTAAGTTGCATATAAGACCATCCAGTGACAGAGGAAAAGTGTTTGATGTGACCCCGGACTTGGCCAATTGGTCTTATGTCGGCTTTGGTCTTTACAAATTGGCCGCTGGCGAGCAGGTGTTTGAAAATACTCAATTGACCGAAACTATTCTCGTCTTAATAGAGGGCAAGGCAAACCTTCAAGCGGGTGATCGAGACTTTGGTAAAATGGGTGAGCGCATGTCAGTTTTTGAAAAAACACCGCCTCATGCTATTTATATGCCAAGTAAAACGGATTGGAGCGCTACAGCCGCAACGGACTGCATCCTTGCGGTTTGCACCGCACCGGACACAGGCGCCTACCCTATCACTCAGCTTGGACCGGAAGGTATAGAAACGTCAAAACGCGGTAAAGGCGCCAATACTCGCTATATCAACAACGTCGCAATGGAAGCACGCGATGTGGCGAGTAGCCTTCTTGTGACAGAAGTCTTTACGCCAGCGGGCAACTGGTCATCCTATCCGTCACATCGTCATGATTTGGATGATTATCCCAACATTACGTATCTTGAAGAGACTTATTATCACCGCTTGAACCCAGCACAAGGGTTTGGCTTTCAACGCGTTTACACAGAGGACGGCCACCTAGATGAAAGCATGGCAGTCAAAGATGGGGATGTCGTGCTTGTGCCGAAAGGGCATCATCCCTGTGCAGCGCCGTATGGCTATGAAATGTATTATCTAAACGTCATGGCAGGACCGCTTCGAAAGTGGTGTTTCATAAATGATCCTGATCATGATTGGATCTATCAACGTGATTTGAAAGAAGAGTGACCCATTCATGATAGTTACAAATTTAGCTGAGTATAGCTCTGGCAGACGTCGACTAAGGCTTGGCCTTGTCGGAGGCGGCACTGGCTTAATTGGGGCAATTCATGCCAATGGTGCGCGTCTATCAAACCGGTGGGACGTTGTTTCTGGAGCCCTTTCATCGAACCCAGAAACGGCTAAATCTGCTGGTCAAAGATGGCATTTTGATCCAGATCGCTGCTATTTAGATTATGCAGAGATGGCAAAAGCAGAAGCTGCGCGACCTGATGGAATCGACGCTGTTGCGATTGTGACGCCCAACCATTTACACGCGCCTGTGGCTTTGGAATTTATGAAACAGGGCATCGATATAATTTGTGATAAACCCGTCACTGCCCGGCTTGAAGAAGTTGCCCAGCTGACCGCTGAACAAAAAAGATCAGGAGTATTCTTTGGCGTTACCTATGCCTATGCCAGCCATCCGATGATTAGGCAGGCAAGGGAAATGGTGCTTTCAGGCGATCTGGGAGATATTCGTCAAGTGCACATAGAATACTTTCAGGACTGGGCGATTGATCTGACAGATGAACGGGCCCATGCACCTTGGAGGCTTGATTTTGAAAAGTCCGGCCCAAGCTTTACTGTCGCCGATATCGGGACACATGCCGAGCATCTTGCAAGCTTTGTCACAGGGCGCCAGATAGAATCCGTTCGGGCAGATTTTCATGTTACAGGATCCCCAAAACCGCTTGAGGACACTGCATTTATGCATATGCGGCTTAGAGGCAGCGTACCGGGAACACTCATGGTGAGCCAGTCCATGGCCGGAAGCCATTGTGGATTGCGGCTCCGTGTCGGCGGGACCAAAGCGACAATCGAATGGTTGCAGGAAAACCCAGAAACCATATCGTTTCGAAAAGTTGGCGAACCCGAGAAAATTCTGTCGCGCGGCCATGGTGCAGGAATCTATCCCTCTTCCGAACAGCTCGTGCGCATGCCGCGCGGCCATCCAGAGGCACTTAGCGATGCTTGGGCTAACTTGTATCAGGAATTTAGTATTTCAATTCAGGCGCGACGAGAGGGTGAGCAAGTGCCGGAAGGATTGATCGAACCGCCAACCTTGGCGCACGGTCTACAAGGCATGAAATTTATTAATGCCGCTGTGAAGTCTGCTAAAGAAGACCGCTGGGTGAATTTGTAAATCCTATAAATTGCATGATCCTTAGGTCTCAGGCGCAGCAATCTATGAATTTAACTGCTCAAAAACGCATTCCTGAGAGCAATAAATAACGGGGATAAAAGCCCCCGTTATTGTCTAAATATTCAAATCTGTTTTCAGGGAGTCCAGCCAGAAACTGACTTTATTTCGAGGAAATCTTCAATTCCCCACTTGCCGCCTTCGCGGCCATTACCGGACTGCTTCATTCCGCCAAAAGGCGCTCCTGCTCCGCGGGATTGACCGTTCATTTCAACCATTCCAGACCGTAAAGCGCGTGCAAGTCTGTTCGCTTTTTCACCATCCTGCGTCTGGACATAATTAGTCAAACCATAAACAGTATCGTTGGCCATGGTGATTGCTTCTTCCTCGGTGTCAAACGGAATGATTGACAGGACTGGCCCGAAAATCTCTTCGCGTGCAATCGTCATATCATGTTTCACATCGGCAAAGACTGTTGGCTGAACATAAAACCCACGTGCCATTCCTTCTGGACGACCTGTTCCACCTGCAACAACGCGTGCACCTTCATCAATACCTTTTTGGATCAAGGCTTGAATTTTGTTGAACTGAACTTCGTTTACTACTGGGCCAATGTGACGACCTTCTTTAGATGCCGCACCAATAGAAACAACTTTCGCTGCAGCAGCTGCCGTTTCCACTGCTTGATCATAGATAGAGCGTTCAACAAGCATCCTTGTAGGTGCGTTGCAAGACTGACCAGTATTGTTCATACAATGCAGAACGCCGCGCTTTACCGCTTTTTCATCTGCATCGGCAAAAACAATGTTCGCGCCCTTGCCGCCCAATTCCAAATGAACTTTCTTAAGCGTCTCAGCTGCATTTTTAGAAATCGCAGTGCCGGCGCGCGTGGAGCCTGTAAAGCTTACCATGTCAATGTCTTTGTGACCCGACAGCTGTGTGCCAACGCCTGCACCGTCCCCGTTTACAAGATTAAATACACCAGGCGGAAAGCCAGCTTCATCAATCATTTCAGCAAAAATCAATGCGTTAAGCGGACTTTCTTCTGAAGGTTTTAAAACCATTGTACAGCCTGCAATTGCTGCGGCTCCAACTTTCAGAGTAACTTGGTTCATGGGCCAATTCCAAGGCGTAATTAATGCACAGACGCCAACGGGTTCATGAATAATCCGATCGTTTGGCGCATGGTCGCCCAAAGGTGCGACAAAGCCCAAGCCTTTTGCTGCTCTTACAAAATTCTTTAAATGTCCAAGGCCTGCATTAACTTGCTGAGTTCGCGCCATATCAATCGGCGCACCCATTTCAAGGCTCATAGCCTGCGCAAGGTCTTCCATCCGGGTTTCGTAAACCTCGACCAGCTTTTCAACCAAGGCCAAACGATCCTCAAGGGACGTTGCCATCCAGGCGGGAAAAGCCACCTTTGCCGCAGCAACCGCTGTATCTGTATCACTTTGGCCACCAAGTGAAATTACCGCGACCGGTTCTTCTGTAGACGGATTTACGACATTATAATCGCGCCCATCAACCGAATTAACCCATTGACCACTAATATAGAACTGACGTTTTTCAAGCATGGAGACCTCTTCTATTTATCTCAAAAATCGGCATATCACCGATAGAAAACCTTTTGTCGGTTAAGCCTTCTTTTTACAATGAGCATTAAACCTCTAAAAGCAGGGAAAACAAGGGGTGAAAAAAGCTTCGAAAAAAAACGCTGATTTACGCAATAAATCAGCAATTTGGATAAAAATGTTCATGATTTAAATTTATACTTCTCAGAAAGAATATGAAGCCATCAAACTCACAAAGAGATAAAATCCAAAGTTATTTGCTGTCATCCTCAAGGCCCTTAAGTTCCTTATCGATATCATCCTGTGAAATGTCCGTAGGGCTGGTTGATAGGGACGCACCCCCAATAGAAATAACGCATACTTCTGCACGTAGAAGAAAATTTTGTAAAATACGGCCTTGGTATCCAAGCGAAATATTGGAACCATTTTATTCTTGAATTGCACTGTACCGTTGATCTTAACAGTTGCATTTACATTATCACCAATTTGTTCACCCTGAAATGAGGCGGTAAGATCCACGCTCACGTTCGATGAAAGCAAACCACCACTTGTAAAAAACTATTTCTAAATTGCGTATAGTCCACCAGCAGGCCGGCTCCGCCGACATTACCTTTCGCTTTATAATAAATACCATCTTCTTTTACCGTTCAGTTTGCTCTTAAATTCCGAGCACAAATTCCTCTAATGGCAAAATTGCCGGAAATCATTTATCTTCCCTATAACGCTGGACCCAAAGAAATTAATCCCAAGCCAACGTCGACATTTCCTTAATCTTGAGCGTCAGAAGAAATGTCAAAGCATGCTAAAACAGCAAAAAAATTTTCATAACGTACATGACTATATATTTTAAATAAATAAACCGCACCCAATCAGCGCGGTTTATTGTACAGTCAAAAGTCGATCAAGTTTAGGAAGACTCTTCTTTGATTTCTTCTTTGATTTCTTCACCAGTAGCTTGATCCACCATTTTCATAGCTAAACGGACTTTGCCACGATCATCAAACCCAAGCAGTTTCACTTTGACATCCTGACCCTCTTTTAGAACATCAGATGGGTGATTTAGACGACGGTTTTCGATCTGGCTAACATGCACCAAACCATCGCGTTTTCCAAAGAAATTCACGAAAGCGCCGAAATCGACGATCTTTACAACTTTACCATCGTAAACTTGGTTCACTTCAGGTTCGGCAACAATCGAATAGATCATGTCATAAGCTTTTTTGATCGACTCTCCATCGGGAGACGCGATCTTAATGACACCATCGTCGTTAATGTCTACTTTTGCACCAGAGGTTTCAACGATCTCACGGATCACCTTACCACCAGAACCGATGACTTCACGGATTTTATCCGTCGGTACAGTCATTGTTTCAATGCGAGGTGCGTGAATGCTAAATTCACTCGCCTCAGTAAGAGCTTTCGACATTTCATCCAAGATATGCATCCGGCCAACTTTTGCCTGCGCCAAAGCCTGTTTCATAATTTCTGGTGTGATACCTGCAATTTTGATATCCATCTGTAAAGATGTGATACCGTTTTCTGTTCCAGCCACTTTGAAGTCCATATCGCCGAGGTGATCTTCATCTCCGAGAATATCTGTCAAAATTGCAAAATCACCACTGTCTTCCATGATCAGGCCCATAGCCACGCCTGCAACAGGAGACTTCAATGGAACGCCAGCATCCATCATGGACAACGAACCACCACAGACAGACGCCATAGAGGACGATCCATTTGATTCCGTAATTTCAGAAACAACCCTAACTGTGTAAGGAAAATCAGTCGGAGCAGGAAGTACCGCCTGCAAGGCACGCCAGGCAAGCTTACCGTGACCAACTTCGCGACGACCTGGAGGGCCAACGCGACCAGCTTCACCCACTGAATAGGGAGGGAAGTTATAATGGAGCAAAAAATTGCTTCTAGAATTACTATGCAGAGCATCAACGATTTGCTCGTCGTCTCCAGTTCCAAGCGTCGTAATGACCAAAGCCTGAGTTTCGCCTCTAGTGAACAAGGAAGAGCCATGCGTTCTTGGAAGCATACCAGTTTCAGACACAATAGAACGGACTTCAGTCGTCGAGCGGCCATCAATCCGTTTGCCGCCATGAACAACATCACCGCGCAAAATACCAGCTTCAAGCTTTTTCATCGCAGAACTCAAATTAGTATCCGCAAGTTGCTCTTCGCTCAAGCTGTCTTTTATTTTAGTGCGCGCTGCAGCCACTGCTGTGGTGCGCTCTTGCTTATCCGCGACGGCAAATGCTGCGCGCATATCTTCTTCGCCTGCAGCAGAAACAGCTTTATAAAGATCTGAATAATCAGGTGCATTGTAAATGAAAGGCTCTTTTGCTGCATCTTCTGCCAAATCAATGATGAGATCAATGACTGGCTGAATTTGCTCATGTGCGAACGTAACTGCATTCAACATCTCTTCTTCGCTTAGTTCATAAGCTTCAGATTCAACCATCATCACGGCTTCTTTTGTGCCCGCAACAACTAGGTCAAGCCTCTGTTCGGGATCAAGACGCAGATTATCCATGTCGTCGACGCTAGGGTTTAGTACATATTCACCATCCGAGAAGCCAACGCGGCAGCCAGCGATCGGACCCATGAATGGCACGCCAGAAACTGTCAAAGCCGCCGAAGCAGCGATCATAGCGACAACGTCAGGGTCGTTTACCAGATCATGGCTTAAAACTGTACACATCACCAAAACTTCATGTTTGAAGCCATCCACAAAAAGCGGACGTATTGGACGGTCGATCAATCGTGCCGTTAGTGTTTCTTTCTCAGAAGGCCGTGCTTCGCGTTTAAAAAATCCACCTGGGATTTTTCCTGCTGCATAATATTTCTCTTGGTAGTGAACTGTTAAAGGAAAAAAGCCTTGGCCAGGTTTTTCTTCTTTGGCAAAAGTAATGTTCGCCATGACCGTGGTTTCTCCCAAGGTCGCTATTACCGATCCATCGGCCTGACGGGCTACTTTTCCCGTTTCCAAAGTAAGAGTGTCTTCACCCCATTGGATTGATTTCTTAGTTACATTAAACATCTAAGTTTCCTAATTCGGCCCAGTGGCCTATTTCATAGAGGGCGAATTCCCCCTGATCCCTTTGTGGTTAACCTCAGACGCCAGGAGCCAAACGACTGATTTTCATATTGCGCGTCTATAAGAGAATGCTTCAAATGGAAATGATAAATCGTGTTGTATGTGCTTTAGTTATTCGAAATTACGATCGAATGACACCGCCGTGAGCCAACTCTGTTAAGAAATTATGTTTCGAAAATGAAAAAAAGCGTCTATTATAAACGCAATACGGTGAAGACTGGTTAAATGTCGCTATAATAACCGCGACACATGCGCACTAATTTAACATATAACCAACTGTTTGCTGGACGCTAAGGGCCTGCGAAGTTAAATACCATCCCACGTACTGATTCACCGGAGTTTAAAACTTGAAGGAACTAGGTCTTAGGGCCACATGAATGGAGTTTCCCTAGTGTCACAAATGGTAGAAAAAGAAGGCACGCGCAGAGATTTTCTGTACTACGCCACCGCAGGCACTGGAGCAGTGGCTGCTGGAGGTGCTATATGGCCTCTTGTAAATCAAATGAATCCTTCAGCAGATGTTAAGGCGCTATCATCTATTCGGGTTGATATTGCTGATATCGAGCCTGGTACTCAGTTGACGGTAAAGTGGCTTGGAAAACCAGTTTTTATTCGACGCCGCACAGAAGAAGAAATTACGGAAGCGCGCGCAGTCGACCTTAGCGAACTTGCTGACCCTGTCGGACGGAACAACAACGCTCCAGAACTTGACGCAAGCGACGCAAATAGGTCAATGGACGAGTCAGGCGAATGGTTGGTCATGATGGGTGTATGTACCCACTTAGGATGTGTTCCTCTCGGCGACGGTGCCGGAGATTTCCATGGCTGGTTCTGCCCATGCCACGGATCTCATTACGATACATCCGGGCGGATCCGAAAAGGTCCGGCGCCACAAAATCTGCCAGTTCCGATTGCGGAATTTGCGGATGAAAATACAGTTAAACTTGGGTAAGGAGCAAACAGAATGTCTGGAATTCCTCACGATCACTATGAACCAACAACCAGTGGTGAAAAATGGTTGCATTCGCGTTTGCCTATCGTCGGTCTGCTTTACGACACCTTAATGCTACCAACTCCAAAGAACCTGAACTGGATGTGGATATGGGGCATTGTACTTACATTTTGTCTTGTTTTGCAGATCGTCACTGGGGTTATTCTCGTTATGCATTACACACCACATGTTGACATAGCTTTTGCCTCAATCGAACATATCATGCGTAACGTAAACGG
>JAQWKM010000001.1 GCA_029247845.1 Paracoccaceae bacterium
AAGAAAAAACAATTTTTAGAAATTGTTTTGGATTAAAATCGACAATTTCGGTAATCTTGGCATAATTTTCGCAAAAAAGACTTGAAGACTGAGAAAGATCAACCAAACTTTAACAGTAAGACTTCATAACAGGGTGAGCAGCCCGAACTAAACAAAGGAGCACCCTAACGTGCCTTCATTTTCGACGACTTTAGAACACACAATTCACTCGGCACTCGCATTGGCGAATACTAGATCGCATGAGTTTGCAACGCTTGAGCACCTGCTATTATCGCTGCTAGACGAGCCAGACGCCGAAAAAGTTCTTAAAGCTTGTGATGTAGACCTTACTAAACTGCGCAAAAACTTGGTGGATTTCATCGATAATGACCTTGGAAGTCTAGTCGCTGAGATTGAAGGCTCTGAGGCGGTGCCGACGGCAGCCTTCCAGAGAGTGATCCAGCGCGCTGCAATCCACGTCCAGTCTTCGGGACGAAAAGAAGTCACAGGCGCAAACGTGCTTGTAGCAATCTTTGCCGAGCGGGAATCCAATGCAGCGTATTTCCTACAAGATCAAGATATGACGCGCTATGATGCTGTAAACTATATTGCCCATGGTGTCGCTAAAGACCCAAACTTTGGAGAATCGCGCCCGGTGATCGGAGCAAGCGAGTTTGAAGAAGAAACGTCAGGCTCAGAAGGGGCATCAGGCGAACAAACGAAAGAATCTGCGCTGGCCAAATACTGTGTTGATCTTAATGTTAAAGCCCAAGAGGGCGATATTGATCCATTGATTGGTCGGAGCTCCGAGGTAGAACGCTGCGTTCAGGTGCTTTGCCGGAGGCGCAAAAATAACCCGTTGCTTGTTGGCGATCCCGGCGTTGGTAAAACTGCGATTGCAGAAGGCCTTGCAAGACAAGTTGTATCAGGTGATACACCAGAAGTTCTTTCAAACACCACTATTTATTCACTTGATATGGGCGCACTTTTAGCTGGCACTAGATATCGTGGTGATTTCGAAGAACGCCTAAAGGCCGTCATGAACGAATTGGAAGATCACCCGGATGCCGTACTTTTTATTGATGAAATCCACACAGTCATTGGGGCTGGCGCAACGTCTGGCGGCGCTATGGATGCCTCAAATTTACTAAAGCCCGCCCTTCAAGGCGGAAAACTTCGCACCATGGGGTCAACCACCTACAAGGAATATCGCCAACATTTTGAAAAAGATCGAGCACTTAGTCGCCGATTCCAGAAAATTGATGTGAACGAACCAAGCGTGGATGACACCGTCAAAATTCTTCGTGGTATCAAGAGATATTTTGAGGATCATCACAGTATCAAATATACCGCAGATGCGATCAAATCAGCAGTAGAGCTGTCTGCGCGCTATATAACGGATCGCAAACTACCAGACAAAGCCATCGATGTGATCGACGAAGCGGGCGCAGCTCAGCATCTTGTTGCAGAAAGTAAACGTCGCAAAACTATCGGTATTAAAGAGATCGAAGCTGTTGTTGCAAAAATAGCCAGGATTCCTCCAAAGAGCGTCAGCAAAGACGACTCTGTTATCCTCAGAGATCTTGAGGCGAGCCTAAAGCGCGTCGTATTTGGTCAGAACAAAGCAATAGAAGCCCTGTCCTCCGCAATTAAATTGGCTCGGGCAGGCCTGCGCGAGCCTGAAAAGCCCATTGGCAGCTATCTGTTCGCTGGACCAACAGGTGTTGGTAAAACCGAAGTTGCCAAACAGCTTGCAGATGCTTTGGGTGTTGAAATTCTGCGTTTTGATATGTCTGAATATATGGAGAAACATGCCGTAAGTCGCCTGATTGGAGCACCTCCGGGTTATGTTGGATTTGATCAAGGTGGACAGTTGACCGATGGTGTTGATCAACATCCACACTGCGTCTTGCTGTTGGATGAGATCGAAAAGGCACATCCTGATGTGTTTAACATCTTGCTTCAGGTCATGGACCACGGAACATTGACAGATCATAATGGCCGTTCGATTGACTTCAGAAATGTTATTTTGATCATGACATCAAATGCGGGCGCTTCTGAAATGGCCAAAGCTGCGATTGGCTTTGGACGAGATCGTCGCGAGGGCGAAGACACGGCGGCGATTGAACGCACATTCACACCTGAATTCCGCAACCGTTTGGATGCAGTAATCAGCTTTGCATCTCTGCCCAAAGAGACCATTCTTCAAGTTGTCGAAAAATTTGTTCTCCAACTGGAAGCGCAGCTTATGGACCGGCATGTTTCGATTGAACTTACACCTGCTGCAGCACAGTGGTTAGCTGACAAAGGGTATGATGAAAAAATGGGCGCGCGCCCATTGGCACGGGTAATCCAAGAGCATATTAAAAAACCTTTGGCAGAAGAGCTCCTCTTTGGGAAACTCGCTAAAGGCGGATTGGTAAAGGTCGGCGTGCACAAAGGCAAAATATCCCTGAAACTGGAAGGTCCAGCCAATCCGCAGCTGTCGGGAAACAAACCACCGCTGCTCACAGCAGATTGATGCGCTAACGGCTCTATAATGGGTTAGTTTGACGAAAAATTAGAGGAGTTTGCGTTTATTATAAACGTGCCCTCTTTTCGATTTTAGACATATCAGTCCGAGAACTGCACTCTATGCGTCGGTTATGCGAAGTACGGATACTTCGGGTACAAAAGACAAGCGCCAATCCTCTTAGCGCTCAGTCAGCTTTAATTCGATCCGTCTGTTTTGAGCTTTGGCTTCGAACGTGATGTCAGAATTGATTGGTTGAAACTCTCCAAATCCGTTTGCAGCTAATCTTTGCGGAGGGATTTCTAGTTCTGAAATCATAAATCTGACCACTGAGAGCGCTCTAGCTTGGCTTAGATCCCAATTGTCATCGAAAAATTCTGAATTTTTGATTGGGGTGGAGTCTGTATGCCCATCAACCCGAATAATCCAATCAATATTCTTTGGAATCTCACTCATAATTTCCGTCAGAATGCGGCCAACTTTGGTAATTTCTTTCTGGCCATCAGTTGAGAGCTTGGCCTGTCCTGCCGCGAATAAAACTTCTGATGAAAAGACAAATCTGTCCCCAACTACTCTAACGCCTTCCCGCTTACTTAGAACTTCACGCAACCTACCAAAAAAATCAGACTTATACTTCTCAAGATCTTCAGTGGTCTGGCTCAGAGCTTTCTTCTCTTCTTCGAGCCGCCGTTGCTCTTTTTCAAGACGAGCTTTTTCGTCTTCAAGGCGTTTGCGTTCGGCCTCTTCGAGTTTGCGGGTCTTGCGTTCTTCTGCAACGGCGCGGGCTAAAGCGGCATTTAACCGACTGCCCATATTTTGCAGCATTACTTTACTGTCAATATCTTTTTGTTCAGACACTTCTAAAAGTGCTTGTAGCTGTCCCATTTGGTTGCGTAATTGAGCAAGTTGCGCATTCAGGACAGTAGTTTGTTTTTCCAGTCGAAGGGTCTGTTGTACCGATTTTTTCAGCTCGCTCTCTTTGTCCTTTAGCAGTTCCATCGCCTGCGCCCTTAGCAATTCTTTTTCGATAGCTTCGTCCAATCGAACGACGGATTGGTTTTCAGCCATCAGTTTTGCAGCTAAAGCCTGCTTTAGCTGTTCTTGAACCTGTTCAGATTTGTCCTTTGCGGCTGTAATTGCAGCAAGTGCTGCAGCGAGTTTGGATTCAATCGAACGTTTATCTGTTAAAGTGCTATTTTCTATTTTCTCAAGCTGTTCCCGTAAGGTAAGAATCTTCAGATTTGCCTTTTCGCGGTCTTCTTGCGTCCGACTCAGATTGAGCAACGCCTCGGCTAATTGTTCCTTTACCGTCTGCGTGATTTGGTTTGAGGTGGCGTTTACGCTTTGCTGTGCGTCGAGGGCATTTTTAACTACTTCAAGCTGGCCTTTTAATAGAGCCTGTCGGGCAACTTGTGCTTTTAACCTTCGGTCTTTTTGATCAAGTTCTGCAAGCAGAAATGTGATCTTTTGTTCCAAAGATGCAGTGAGCCTCTCTTGTTCCACACTACGCTTCTGGATAGCAAGTAAGTCGCGCTCAGTTTGAGATAGGCTAGATTGCAAATCCTGCTTACTTTTTTTAGTTTCACCTTGGTCCAGTCTTATTTGTTCAAAGTTCAATAACGCCTCTGAAAGCTCTGCTTGTAATTCTGCAAGACGCTCTTCATCCGTTAACCTTATACGTTCCAATAAGCCAATTTCGGATTGTACATTTGACAAACTTTGTCGAAGTACGCCAAGCTCAACTTCTTTATTGCCGCCACTCCGAAGGCTTGTGACAAGTTGATCCTCAAGCTCATTAATGCGCGTTTCAAGATTGATTTGACGCGCAAGGGCCGCCGCCAAGGCAAACTCTGATTTATCAAATTCAGAGGCTGCATTTTTTGCTTTTGCTTGAAGATTGTTAATCTCATCGCCTTGTACTTGAAGTTTCGCATTCGCGGCTTCTAAAGCAAAGACCGTGTCTCGCAAAATCTCTTCAAAATCGGATTTGGCAGCCTCAGCTGCAGCCAGTATAATCAAAGTCTCTTCTGCTTTTCGACGCTGTTCTTCCAAGGCAAGGGTCATAGAAGTCAATTCGCTATCGGCATCTTCCAATTTCTTTCGAAGAGCCTCAGCAGCGGCACTAGATACAAGTCTTGCAGCCTCTTTTTCAGACAAAACATCTTCGAGCTTTTGGAGGTCTGCGGTTTGCTGTACAATTAGCGCCTTACTTTCATCGCGTTCACCGTTCAAAGTGGCGATTAAACTTTCTAGAGCTTGGCGCTCTGCTGCCTTACGGCGGGCCTCTTCTGCGGCTTGGTCTATTTCAGTTCGAGCCGTTGCCAGCGCTAAGTTAACGGCCTCCTGTTTGGACAGAAGGTTGGTCTTTTCTGTTTCCAGAGAAGCAATTATCGCCTTAGCCTTGGTTTGCGACGACAGTAGCCCCGCCACCTTATCTTCAAACGACAAAATGCGGGAATTGGCACTATCAAGGGACGCCATTGCATCATCGCGCTGGCCAGTCAGCTGGGCTATGCGCAACGCTTGCTTACTAAGCTCGGATTGGGTAGTATCAAGCGTGGTCGTCAAAGTGCCTAAATTACTTTCAAGCGAAATTACTTTTTCACGCTCAAGACCTAGTGCCTCAGAAATCGCCGTAATTTCAGCACTCAGCAGGTCCAATTCGCTTTCTTGACCAGAAATCGTCTCACGCAAGACAAATTGTACGACCATGAAAATAGTCAGAACAAACATCAAAACCAAGAGCAGACCCGTCATAGCATCGACAAAGCCCGGCCAGATAGAGGCCTGAAATCGTTGTCCTGTGCGTCGTGAAAGCGCCATGCTAAATACTATGGCTCCTGTTGATCAATATCTGAAGATTTCTCAATTGCTCCGTTCGCCTGTCCCGTTGCAGTTCTAATAGCATTTGTCAGGATCTCTATTTCATTCCTAAGGGTCGAGGTGGATTCCTGTCGTCCTGTTGAAATTTCTTCTAAGAGACGCAGCAGTTGGACATCTATAGACCGCAGTCTCATGCGGCTCTCAGCATCCATAGCTTCGCTATGCTCAATGCTAGCCAGAACCTCTAAAAGCCGCTCCTGACCCATGGCGACACGTTCTAGGGCTTGTGTGCTGGGTGCGTTGGCTTCCATACGATTGGCCAGACTACCCAGCGCTTCACCAAGCAGACCAAGTTTTTGATCAACCGCCGCACGCGAAGTGTCGGACTGAATAAACATATCTTGTATATTTTCCAGTTGCTCAGACATTTGAGCAAAAACCACAGCCGCCAGACCTTGTTCGGAACTGCCATCACTATCGGCGGTAGCAAAGCCAAGCCGCGTGATAGATGACAGCCATTCCTCAAGTTCGCGAAAAAACCGGTTCTGACCGTGACCGGCAAAAAGTTCTAACAATCCCACGACAAGAGACCCTGCTAATCCCAAAAGCGACGAGGCAAAAGCGACACCCATTCCGTCAAGTTGGCTTTCCAGACCGTTCATTAGCCGGCTAAAAACTTCTAATCCGTCCTCGCCGGGCAAGGGCGCAAGCGACCTGATCGTTTCAACCAATGCAGGAACGGTAGTTGCCAAGCCATAGAATGTCCCTAAAAGACCTAGAAAAATTAACGTGTTAACAATATATCTGGTTATTTCTCGGGCTTCTTCGATCCGCGTTGAAACGCTATCAAGGATGGAACTATTAGAAGATGCCCCGATTTTCATCCGCGAGCTACGCGATCCTAAAAGCGTTGCAAGGGGTGCCAAAAGAAGTGGTGCCTTGGAAGAGACCGACTCGGGGTTAGCAGCGAAATTCTCAATCCAGCGAACACAATAAATCAGCTGAGCAACTTGCGCAAAACAGCTCACCACACCGATCAGAAAAACCATAAAGATAAATCCGTTCAGCCACACATTGGATATAAATACAGGTAAAACGCTTGGCGCAGCTATTGTGGCACCAGCGGTGGTCAATCCAACTACGATCAACATCATAACGATCTGGCGCACGGGTTGTGAAAACTGAGGCTTTACCTCAAGGTTTGCCTTTTCCATCCAGTCAGTTCCCGATCCTTGCCGATGTAGTTGCCATATCAAATCTTATAGCCTTAGGTACTTTTTTTTGCATCCAAAATTTCATGAACTTGTGTTTCCAGCCAGTCTAACTCTGGATCTGTAAGATCGAGCTTTTTGAGGTGAGACACGGTGTTAAAGAGATAGTCAGCATTATGCCCCATACCTCCAACAGCATTTGCTATGATATTTGCCTGCTCTGCAAGCGCCAAGTCCACGCAATATTGCTCATGGGTTTTATCAATGATGTAGGTAATTGCCATAAATTGTGACCCGTCTTGGCCATGAACTTTGACCTCTGCTTCCAAATAAGCCGATGAGATCAATTCCCTTTCTCGCAAATAATCGAGGGTAGCTTGTATTTCTGCCTCCTCAACATGAAAAGCAACGCCATTGCACGAAAAACCTTCAGCCGAATCCAAGGCCAGAACAAGGCCTGGGTTTTCGGATGTCCCACGATGATGGATCGAAGACATGCAAAAGCTACGGCGAAAGCCGTCCAGACGTACAAGTTTAGTCTTTGTAAAAACAAAACCTGGGTTCCACAAAAGAGACCCATATCCAAATACCCACATGTTCACCGCTCTGGTCCTATTATTGCTGAACCTGTAAACACTATTTTAAATGAATAAAAAAGGAACCAATTATGCGTCGGATGGTCAGTCTACTTGTCCTTGCTGTCCTGATTTGGTCAGCCTATTGGGTTTGGGGTGCGCAAAAAAATAAAATTCGCATGACTGAGTGGGTATTCGAGCAGCGCGCGCAAGGATGGGTGATGGAGTTTGAAACGCTTAGCCAGTTGGGCTACCCAAACCGGTTTGACATCACCTTAAGCAACCCATCGATAAATATGTCTGAAGGGGCCATAACGTGGCAAGGCAAATTCTTACAGGATTTGCGTCTAAGCTACAATCCAAATCACGCTATTATAGTTTTTCCACCAACCCATAATTTCACACTTGGCGAAAACGTCTTTCATGTCTCCAATCAACAGGCAAGGGCATCTGTCATCACTGGCGTATCTCAAGAGCATAGAATCATTTTAGAAGCGTCTGGATTAGAGGTTGCTTCAAAGGGTCTTAAGATTGAATCTTCAAAGGCTCAACTGGCGATTTCGCAAGGGCCCGATCAGCATAAAGTGCATATTAGATTTAGTGGCCTTAATAGCGGTCACAAGACGAACATGAACAGTTTAACAATATCTTTCGACATTGTGATGACAGACGCCCCAAACAGATTTCCAATTCCGATTATGAACGGGCTTGGCGCGCATTTCATAAATTTAAGAGTCGCTATTGACGGAAAAACCATAATTACCGATGGGACAATCACAGTATCACCTGATTTGGAATTAGACGGTCATATTTTCACCACTCGCAACATTGTCACCGGCTCAGATTTTGACGGTAAACAAGTAAACCATATCCAAATCGAGGATATCGCCACCCCATTTGGTATCCGTATCTCTCGAACGCCTTAAACTAAATAATATTGCTAAGGTCTGGTAGGATTCTCTATTCAAAACGCAAATTCTCTGAATTTCGTGACCAGTTTTATAAAATCCTTGAAATACACTATTTAAAAAGCTGACATATCGGTTAGGCTGCAGTGGGAAATTTTTTTATTTTAACAAGACTAAGTACGTTTGCCCTGAACAGAACCGGAGGATACAGTATGATTAAATCAAAAAAATACATTGCGGCAACAGCCATTGCTCTCACCGCAGTCGCAAGTACAAGCTTTGCAGCGTCGTCAGACATAACTGTCGCAATGCAGCTTGAACCGCCACATCTTGATCCAACAAGTGCCGCAGCAGGGGCAATTGATAGTGTGCTCTATTCCAACGTCTTTGAGGGTTTGACAAGGTTTGCCTCGGACGGTGCAATTATCGCAGGACTGGCAAAATCATGGGATATTTCTGCAGAAGGAACTGAATACACATTCCATCTTCGCGCAGGTGTCCAATTTCATGATGGCACAGGAATGGACGCCGAAGACGTCAAATTCTCGCTTGACCGGGCCAGATCCGAAGATAGTACAAACGCGCAAAAAGCCTTATTTTCCGGGATTACAGATGTCGCAGTTGTCGATAGTACGACTGTAAAAGTGACCCTCGACAAGCCAAACGGAAGCTTTCTTTTCAACATGGCATGGGGAGACGCGGTAATCGTGGCCCCTGAAAGCATAGAGGGTATCAAGAACAATCCAGTTGGCACGGGGGCTTTCAAGTTCCAGAACTGGGTCCAAGGCGACCGAATTGAACTAGCCCGCAATGACAATTACTGGGGCAGCGCACCCGCATTAGAAAGTGCGACATTCAAGTTTATCTCCGACCCAACAGCAGCTTTTGCAGCAGTCATGGCGCAAGATGTGGATGTATTCACCGGCTTCCCAGCGCCAGAAAATCTTCCTCAGTTTGAAGCAGACGCAAGATTTCAGGTACTAGAAGGATCGACCGAAGGCGAAACAATCCTGTCTACGAATAACAAAATGCCGCCGCTTGATAATGTCAAAGTGCGCAAAGCCATTGCACACGCAATTGACCGTCAGGCCATCATTGACGGTGCGATGTTTGGCTACGGGACACCTATCGGAACTCATTTCGCGCCGCATCACCCGGATTATGTCGATCTAACTGGCAACTCTCAGCATGATCCAGAACTTGCCAAAAAACTCCTTGCACAAGCCGGATTTCCAAACGGGTTCGAAACCACTTTGAAACTGCCTCCTCCGTCATATGCCCGACGCGGCGGCGAAATCATCGCCTCACAACTGCGTGCGGTGGGTATTCGGGCCAAAATCAGCAATCTGGAATGGGCTCAGTGGCTCGAGCAAGTGTTCCGAGGCAAGGATTATGGTCTGAGCATCGTGAGCCATACAGAGCCAATGGACATCGGAATCTATGCCCGTCCAGAGTACTACTTTCAGTACGACAATCCTGAGTTTCAGGCTCTGATGACTGATCTTAGTGCGACGACAGATACAGCAATGCGCAGCGAGATGTTGAAGAAAGCCCAGAACATTATCTCAGAAGATTATGTGAACGGCTATCTTTTCGAGCTGGCCTTTACGACTGTTGCAGATGCGAAAGTCCAAGGCCTTTGGAAAAACTCACCTACCCAAGCGACTGATTTGACAGGTGTCAGCTGGTTGGATTAAGCTGCCAAGTGGCTCTTGAAATCTGCACGGGGGATTTTGATTCCCCGTGCAAAATTGAACCAGCTTTCCTAAATCGCAAGTGATCACAGATGCTGCAATATGCGTTTAAAAGAGCTTTGTCTCTCTGCCTTAGCCTGTGTTTGGCGTCCGTAGTGATCTTTGCCGTGGTTGAGATTGCCCCAGGCGACCCAGCCTCTTTTATGCTTGGGATTAATGCCCAGCCTGACACCATCGCAGCACTTAGAGCAGAACTCGGCCTAGATCAGGGAAAATTCGTCCGCTATTTAGAGTGGACAGGTGGTATGCTTAGGGGCGACTTTGGCACCTCTTATACTTACAGAAGTTCAATCACAGATATGATCGCCGAACGCATGTGGATCTCTTTACCATTGGCGCTTTATGCTTTGGCCCTCTCTACGTTAATCGCATTTCCCGTAGGGCTTTATGCGGCATCCACACGCGGGGCACCGGGCGATGTCGCTGTGATGGGCGTAACACAGCTTGGGATCGCCATCCCAAATTTCTGGTTCGCCATGCTATTGGTGATGATTTTCGCGATAAAACTGCGCTGGTTTTCCGCTGGCGGCTTTGCGGGATGGGACGACGGTCTTTTTATTGGCGTAAAGTCCCTTACGCTACCGGCGATTGCTTTGGCCTTGCCGCAGGCTTCAATTCTGTCCCGCGTGATGCGCAGCGCGTTGATTGAGACACTCTCCGAGGACTATATCCGTACAGCCCGAGCCAAAGGCCTGAGCCGACAGGCCGTTTTATGGCGGCATGCACTTCGCAATGCGATGATCCCAGTATTGACGATCATCGGCCTACAGTTTTCTTTTCTCATGGCTGGTGCAATCATTATCGAACAAGTATTTTTCCTACCAGGTCTTGGAAGATTGGTATTTCAGGCGATTACCCAGCGCGATCTTATTGTGGTGGAAAGCGTGGTTATGCTTTTGGTCTTTGCAGTCATCAGCGTCAATTTCATTATCGACCTTGCCTATGCAGCCGTCGATCCGCGATTGAGGCATGGGCCATGAGGCAATACCGCTCTTTGATTATCGGCACTTTTCTCAGCTTGATTGTTCTGATCGCAGCTACATTTTCGTTTGTTTGGATTCCCTACGATATCATGCAGCTTTCAATTCCAGATAAGCTGCAAACCCCAAATTGGGACCATTTTCTTGGGACCGATCACTTTGGCCGAGACATCCTATCTATGATCATGGTTGGAGCGCGCACATCACTGGCCGTTGCTCTGCTGGCGGTTGGAATTGGTATGGGGATTGGTGTGCCGCTTGGTTTGGCAGCTGCCACGCGTAGAGGCGCGTTCCTTGACGAAGTCATCATGCGGACCAATGATCTTATCTTTGCCTTTCCCTCACTAGTGATTGCCATACTAATCACAGCTCTATTTGGTGCAGGTGCCATGAATGCAATCATTGCAATTGGAATTTTCAATATCCCTGTCTTTGCCAGAGTAAGCCGCGGCGCAGCGCTAAGCCTTTGGCAAAAAGAGTTCATTCTCGCCGCACGGGTCAGCGGTAAATCAAAATTGCGGATCTCAGTCGAGCATATTCTGCCCAACCTGACAAACCTATTGATCGTACAGGGAACGATCCAGTTTTCTTTGGGTATTCTGGCCGAAGCAGGCCTAAGCTATGTCGGTCTTGGCGCCCAACCACCCACACCAAGTTGGGGTCGCATGCTTGCAGATGCACAGACAATGGTAAGCTTTGCCCCGCATTTGGCTTTGATCCCAGGCAGCGCAATCATCCTGACAGTGCTCGGGCTCAACCTCATGGGTGACGGCCTGCGCGATGCTCTGGACCCCAAACTCAGAAAGTCGCGACAATGAGCCTCCTTTACGTAGACCAGCTAAACATAAAACTAGGACCCGTTTCCGTTCTAAAGGATGTTTCTTTTTCTCTTCAACAGGGAGAAATTCTGGCGCTAACGGGCGAGAGTGGGTCCGGTAAATCTATGACAGCACTGGCGTTGATGCAGCTCTTACCAGATATTGCAAAAACCGATGGGCGCATTCTGTTTCAAAGGGAAGATCTTACAACAAAGACCGAAAAAGAGCTTTGTAAAATACGCGGCTCAGATATCAGTATGGTTTTTCAAGAGCCCATGACAGCCCTTAACCCAGTCAAAACCATCAGCGCACAGGTCAGCGAAACGCTAATTTTACACAAGGGCGAAACACCCCGCGCCGCCAGAGAGAAAGCCCAGAGCATTTTACATAAAGTGGGACTGCCTCCCTCAGTTGTTCCGATGGGGCGCTTTCCCCACGAACTTTCGGGCGGTCAGCGACAAAGGGTTGTCATCGCAATAGCAGTTGCTTTAACCCCGTCCCTGTTGATTGCTGACGAACCCACAACTGCGCTTGATGTGACCACGCAAGCTCAGATACTGGCTTTGCTCAAATCTTTGGTTAAAGAAACCAATATGGCTATGATCCTGATCACCCATGATCTGGCCGTTGTCGCCAATATGGCCGATAATATTGCCATTATGCAGCACGGGAAAATTGTTGAAATGGCACCAACTCAGACGTTATTTTCGCAAATGCACCACCCTTACACAAAATCGCTTTTTGCCGCGTCGGGGCATACCGTTAATTTGCCCTATAAAGCTGTGAATGCGGATAACTTGCTCAAAGTCACACATATTTCGAGGCAATACCGCCTCCCCAGAAAACATCCCTTTGAGGCTACTAAATATGCAAGAGCGGTTTCGGACGTGTCTTTTTCGATTGATCACGGAGAACGGCTCGGGCTTGTCGGTGAATCTGGTTGTGGAAAGTCGACGCTGACCCGCGCTATTCTGGGTCTTGACCCAATCGAAAAAGGGACAATCACGCTAAATGGCCGCGATGTTCAAAACGCCAAGGCCGATGTCAGACGTGATATCCAAGTGGTTTTTCAAGATCCATATGGATCTTTCAATCCCCGCCATAAAGTGTCCCGTTTGGTGTGTGAACCCTATCATCTTTTACCAAACGCTCCGTCTGGAAGGGTAGCCGACGATAAAATTAGCCGTCTCTTGGAAGACGTCGGCTTGAGCAGCACGGATAAAGACAAATATATTCATGAATTTTCCGGTGGCCAACGCCAGAGAATAGCTATTGCTAGAGCTTTGATCATACGCCCCAAACTGGTTATATTTGACGAAGCTGTTTCAGCCCTTGATGTCACTGTCAGAGCGCAAATTCTGGATCTGATTGCCAAACTCGCCGCTGAATACGGGCTGAGTTATCTTTTCATAAGTCATGATTTAGCGGTCGTGCGCTCAGTCACAGATCGCTGCCTTGTGATGAGGGATGGCCAGATTGTTGAAACGGGTCGCACTAAGGATATTTTGGACAATCCGACACATGACTATACCAAAAAACTCATCAACGCCGCACCTAAATTGCCGGCTCTACCCAAGGGAATAACTGCTCATGCCCCATCTTGATCTGCCGTTTGATCCGACCTGCTGCCTTATCGACGGTGTTTGGAGCAAACCTGTCGCGCAAGAAACAATAGAGCTGATCAATCCATCCGATGGTCAGATCCTATGCCATATTGCAAAGGGTGGAGCCGCTGACATAGATGCGGCCGTTCTATCCTCGCAGACCGCCTTTTACGGGAAATGGGGGCATACACCAGCAGCCGATCGTGGACGCGCTCTAAGTAAGCTTGGCCGCTTAATTCTTGAAAATGTCGAATTTCTGGCAACTCTAGAAGCGTTGGACGTTGGCAAACCGCTCGAACAAGCCCGCGCTGATGCCGTAGCACTTGCCCGCTATATGGAGTTTTACGGCGGGGCCTCAGATAAAGTACACGGGGAGACAATTCCCTATCAGGATGGCTACACCGTCTACACACTACGCGAAGCCCATGGTGTAACAGGCCATATCATCCCTTGGAACTATCCAATGCAGATTATTGGTCGTTCGGTTGGAGCCGCTCTGGCGATGGGCAATGCCTGCGTTTTAAAGCCCGCCGAGGAAGCGTGTCTCACCGCCCTCGCATTTGCTAATTTGGCAATTGAAGCCGGACTGCCCAAGGGGGCGTTAAATGTTGTACCCGGACTAGGACCAGAGGCAGGCGCTGCACTTTGTGGCCACCCCGGCATACATCATATGAGCTTTACAGGTTCCGTGGCCACTGGGCGACGGATACAGGCCACCGCGGCCCAAAATGTCATACCGGTCACTTTAGAACTTGGCGGGAAATCTCCTCAATTAGTATTTGAGGATGCCGATATCGATGCGGCTTTGCCATTTCTGGTCAACGCCGGCATTCAAAATGCAGGTCAAACGTGTTCTGCGAGCAGCCGCATTCTTGTTCATAAATCGCGCTATAAAGAGGTCACTGATCGGATGGCCCAACGCTATAGTACTCTTATTGTGCGACCAGCCAAAGAAGATGGCGATATTGGACCACTAATTTCGGTCAGACAAAAGGCGATTGTTGAGGGGTTTTTAGAAAAGGGATCCGACCTAACGCTTTGTGCTAAGGGATCCCTGCATCCAGATGCGCCCAAAGGGGGATGTTATGTGCTGCCTCATCTTTTTGCAGATGTCTCAGCAGATCACGCCTTGGCACAAGAAGAAATTTTCGGACCAGTCCAAGTCCTAATTCCATTTGAAACAGAAGCCGAAGTAATCGCTATTGCAAACGGGACCGACTATGGGCTTGTGGCAAGCATCTGGACAAAGGACGGCGCACGCCAAATGCGGTTAGCCAAAAAGTTGCGATCAGGGCAGATTTTTGTAAATAATTATGGTGCCGGTGGAGGCGTTGAATTACCCTTTGGTGGGCGTGGTCTGTCCGGACACGGCCGCGAAAAAGGATTTGAAGCGCTTTATGGTTTTTCATCCCTAAAAACCGTTGCAAGCTACCACGGATAACCCGAAAGGAAGACATTATGCGAATGAAAGGCAAGACAGCAATTGTAACGGGTGGAGCCTCTGGCTTTGGTGAAGGCATTGTGCGTAAATTCCTTACTGAAGGAGCCCGCGTTCTGATCGCAGACATTAATCTAAGTGCTGCACAAATAATAGCAGATGAACTTGGCAAAGAGACTGTTGCGATACAAGTCAACGTCGCAGACGGGGCCTCAGTCGAGAACTTACAGGCGGTGGCGAAAAAGACTTTTGGAAAAATTGATATCATTATTAACAATGCCGGGGTTACACATTTGCCGACCCCATTGGATGAGATAAGCGAAGAGGACTTTGACCGCGTATTCAACGTGAATTGTAAATCGGTTTATTTAATGGCCAAATCGTTCGTTCCAGACATGAAGGTCCGAAAAAGCGGTGTTATTTTAAACGTTGCCTCGACGGCGGGGGTCTCGCCCAGACCCAATCTAAACTGGTATAACAGTTCAAAGGGCTGGATGAACACGGCCACCAAAACTATGGCCGTCGAGCTTGCACCATTTGGGATCCGCGTAAACGCTGTTAACCCAGTGGCGGGTGAAACACCGCTGCTTGCCTCTTTTATGGGAGAGGATACGCCTGAGATACGACAAAAATTCATCTCAACTATTCCGCTAGGTCGGTTTTCAACGCCACAAGATATTGCCAATGCTGCCTGTTATCTCTGTTCGGACGAGGCCAGCATGGTTACTGGCGTCTGCATGCAAGTTGATGGAGGAAGATGTATCTGATGATGCACCCCGGTCCCAAGAACCTAATTACCGATGTCAGTGGTGTATGCGTCGGAAATGCCCATAACGAAGCCTTGAAGTCCGGCGTTACAGTCTTTTCATCAGGCCATGGGTTTACCGCGTCTTATGCGGTGATGGGGGGAGCACCTGGGACGCGTGAAACGGACCTTTTGGCTCCGGATAAATCAGTTGATAAGATCGATGCGCTGGTTCTTTCTGGAGGATCAGCCTTTGGCTTAGATGCCGCAAGCGGTATAGTTGACCGCCTTTGCGCAAACGGACGCGGATTTGCAGTTGGAACCTATAGCGTGCCAATTGTTCCAGCCGCTATTCTGTTTGATCTCAACAATGGCGGGCGTAAGGATTGGCAGGAAAATCCCTACCCACACCTTGGAAGATTAGCCTTTGACGACCTCTCGCAAGAATTTGATATTGGCAGCATCGGTGCCGGTTTCGGGGCAAAGTGCGGTATGATGAAAGGCGGGCTCGGATCGGCATCTTTCCAATTGCAAAACGGCATCACCGTTGGAGCCTTGGTTGCTGCAAACCCGATTGGCAATGTCACAGACGCCTCTGGCAAACATTTTTGGGCAGCTCCATTTGAGGTAAACGATGAATTTGGTGGATTTGGCCCCCCCAAAGGCAATGGACACGCGCAGTCGTTTGACCACACCAAGCTCAGTTCTTTAATTGAAAGAGCCAACACCACAATTGCAATTGTAGCCACGGATGCTATCCTGACGAAAGCAGAGGCTCAACGCATGGCAACCGCTGCCCATGACGGCTTTGCGCGAGCCATTGTCCCCTCGCACCTTCCCCTAGATGGGGACCTAATTTTCTCAGCAGCAATGGGTAGGCATCAGGTTCCTGAAGGGCGCCTCGCCTTTGCCGAAATATGTCACGCAGCCAGCCTTTGTGTGTCGCGCGCAATTGCACGCGGTGTATACCACGCACGTTACTATACCGGAGATGCGTCTGTCACTTGGCAAAGTCTAAACGAAAGATAACAGGCTTTGATCAGCTTTTTTCGTGAAAAAACCCATAGATTTTCTCCGCCATAGCCGCAGAGACGCCTTCTACAGCTTTTAAATCTGCGAGATTGGCGCGGCTAACCGCTTTCGCCGATCCAAAATGGGCCAAGAGCGCTCGCTTGCGCTTGGAACCCACGCCACCAATATCATCCAACGGAGAAGCAGAAATCGCCTTTGAGCGCTTGGCGCGATGCGTGCCAATTGCAAAACGGTGCGCCTCATCGCGTAAACGTTGAACAAAATAAAGAACAGGATCATTTTTTTGAAGTGCAAAAGGGCGGCGCCCCTTGACATGGAACTCTTCTTTACCGTGATCCCTATCAACCCCTTTTGCAACACCGACCATCGCGATATCCGCGACACCAAACTCTTTCATAATCTGGGCAACAGCAGAGACCTGCCCAGCGCCGCCATCAATCAACAAAAGATCTGGCCATTGATCCTCTTGCCGGTCTGGGTCTTCCTTTAACAAACGCCTGAAACGGCGTGAAAGAACTTCCTTCATCATTCCAAAGTCATCGCCTGGCGTAAGTTTTTCACCAATAATGTTAAATTTTCGGTAGCTATTTTTCATAAACCCGTCGTGACCAGATGCGATCATAGCCCCCACGGCATATGCGCCCTGTATATGAGAATTGTCATAAACCTCTATTCTTTTGGGCGGCGCCTTCATGTCAAACGCTTTGGCTAATCCCTTAAGCAGTCTTCCCTGAGACGCAGTTTCAGTCAATTTACGCGCAAGGCTTTCTTTGGCATTTCGTAAGGCACTGACCATAAGATCGTAGCGTTCACCGCGCTGAGGCACCGATATGTCAACCTTTCGGCCCAGCTTTTTGCTTAACAGCTCATGCATGAGATCGGCATTTTCAATGCCATGCGACAGTATAATTTGGCGGGCTGGGTCTTTGGTCGAATAAAATTGGCCCATAAACGCCTCGAGAACCTCATCATGGGACATGTCTGCGCTCACGCGTGGGTAAAAATCACGATTACCCCAGTTTTGATTTCCACGAATAAAGAACACCTGCACACAGGCCTGACCCGCATCAAGATGAAGCGAAATTATATCCGCCTCTGCCACTGTCCGAGGGTTTATGCCCTGATTGCTTTGCACTTGAGTGAGGGCGCGAATACGGTCTCTTAAGCCCCCAGCACGTTCAAACTCCATCGCCTCAGATGCTTGTGCCATCTGCTTAGCAAGCGTTTCTTGCACGCAGGTCGATTTACCCTTAAGAAAATCATCTGCGGATTTTACCAGTTCTTTGTAGTCCTCTTTGCTGATTTTTCCACCACATGGACCAGAGCAACGTTTTAGATGATAATTCAGGCATGGCCTGTCACCGGCTTCGACTTCTTTGTCACTGCAAGAGCGCAATAAAAATACTTTCTGCAAAGTATTCAACGTCCTATTGACCGCACCCGCACTTGCAAAAGGGCCATAGTAGCGTCCAGGTCTGTTTTTTGCCCCCCGATGCTTTTCTAGTTGTGGAAAATCATGTTCAGTCGAGATGAAAATATATGGAAAAGATTTATCATCACGTAGCAACACATTGTACTTGGGTTTGAGTTGTTTGATCAGGTTTTGTTCAAGCAACAGCGCTTCGGTTTCAGTATTTGTTGTCAGAAACATCATAGACTTAGTTTCCGATATCATTCGCAAAATTCGCGATGAATGACCTGCAGATCTAGCATAACTGGATACGCGCACTTTTAAATTGCGTGCCTTGCCAATATATAGAACCCTCGTCTGTTCATCCAACATACGATATACCCCTGGTGCAGAGGTCAGGTTAGTGACATAAGTCTGTATGAGGTCATAACCAGTTTCGGACATTAGATCAGCTCTTAATTCCCTAGGATGACTTTCGTATTGATGATTCTTTGTCCCTGCAATGTAATTGATTAGGAATCAAGTCCAAACCTTTCCACCAAACCTGTGGATAACTACGGGGATAAACGGTCAAATAACTTAATTTTCTTTTAATTTTGCTTACCTTCTCTGAAATGCCTAAAAAATAGGCAATTTCTTAACCTACTGTTTTAATTATATATTTTTTTTCCATAGGTCACCAAATAATTGAAAACACTAGGCTTTTTTAAATTTTGATAAAAAAAAATGTTAACGTGTACAACTTTGGCGAAAACTGGGGCACCTCCTTATTCAACGCCAAGGACATCGGGAGTTTGCCAACATAAGTGTTGTCCACCATCAATACATAATAATTGACCGGTCACAGCAGGTGAGTCGATAAAATATCCAAGCGCAGCCAGTATATCAAAAGGGTTTGCCCCTCGCCCAAGTATTGTGCTGGATCTCTGTTTGTTAAAATGATCTTTTGACTGCCTAGAACCTTGTAAAGTTGGGCCTGGACCAATCGCATTAACACGCAATTTGGGTGCAAGCCCTTGCGCTGAGATCTGAGTAAGAGCCCAAAGTCCCATTTTCGCAATAGAATAACTTGAGAACTCCGGTGTTAACTTTCGGACGCGTTGATCGATTATATTGACTATGGATGCAGATGCCCGCGGCTCGTCATTTTCATCATATTTTATTTCTGGGGCTTGATCCGCAAAATGCTGAGTTAGGACAAAGGGCGCTCGCAGATTGCTCTCGATATGTCTGTCCCAACTTTCTCTTGTAGCGCTAGGGACTGTATCATACTCAAAAATTGAGGCATTGTTGACCAGCAGTGTCAAAGGCCCACCCAGTTGTTTGACTGCCTCAGGCACCAGCTCCAAGACGTGAGATTCATCCAATAAATCAGCTTTTATAGCGCCAGATTTTCGTCCCTGAGATCGAATTTCAGCTGCCACATCCTCTGCTTCGCTAGCAGAAGAATTGTAGTGCACGATTACATCAAATCCCCGGATGGCCAAATAGAGCGCCATTTCACGGCCTAATCGCTTGGCTCCACCTGTCACTAATGCTCGCATGAAACCCTCTTTATTTATTATCAAAATAGTACAAGATAGACGTAGAGCAGATATCCAGTAGTCAATGCAAATCCCCAAAGTCGCGTGATCCGCCAACCAAAAAGTACAAAGGGTGCTAAGAGTGTCGATGCGGCAAGCATAATCCAAAGATCGAATTGTAAAAAAGACGGATCA